>CAJUFB010000032.1 GCA_910585805.1 uncultured Acetatifactor sp. | reverse complement strand
ATCATACCTTTCCGCATCCAGGCGCTGCCTGGCAGACATGAGATTTCCCACACCGACCGTATCCAGCGCATCTGAAGAAAGAGACCGGCACAAACCTGTGCGGATAGCATCATCGTCCTCGACTATCAGCATTCTTTTCATAAACAGTTTCTCCTTGTTCCGTAACAGCTTTTTGCTTTGCGTGCACATATTTTCCGCGCCGGTAACGCGGCCGGCAGAGCAATGGCAGTTAATCTCTCAGGGTCTAATTCCCCGCAGATCTGCTGCGCAACAAACTAATGACGAGCGAAGCGAGTCTCGGGCTGATACCCCTCAGCTCTGCTGCGGGGAGTTTCATACATGTGGGGAGAGATGCCCCATTTTTCGATTGCCTGTTTCAGTGTCATATAGTCCATATTGTACATCTGATACAACTATATTATATTTCGCTTTCCTGAAACAAACAAGGCCGCAAAGGTGAACATTTTCTGAAATGTATGTGCATATCGGGAAAAGGGGCTTGAGACAGGAGAGAGGCGGCTTTACATACAAAATCGGTATTCACGCGAATACCACGGCGCGGCTGGTTCTGACGGATGGGACGGAAGAGGAATTGAAGCCGGAGAGCTATGTGTTTACGGCAGTGGAAAAATAAGCGATGAAATGTGAAGCCCTGGAATAGCCCCGGACGGGGGACCTCTCATTCCTGATTAACCCTAACCCGGACAAGCCGGAACCAAAATTTTGCTATTTTGCGCAAGATTTCATTGCTAAGCGCCGAATTACAAGGGAAAGGACGCGGGAAAAGTAAACGAATATGATTAACCACATATAGTAGTACGAAAATACGATTGAACGGACAGTCAGAAATCAGAGTTCAGCTGTCTGCCGGGGGAGATGTATGTTCTGATGACGCGGCAGCAATATCCTTCGGATCACCTACAGCATGCTTTCCGGTTAAGCGGGCATACATCCAGGTATAGATCCAAATGACCAGAGGGACTGCCAGCGTGGCAAACAGGCTGATGCGGAACCATTTTGCAGAAGCAGTAGTATCTGCTATGGCGGTGATCAGGGTAATGATATACATCAGAACCAGCAATATAATGCCGATGATGGCTACGGCCTGTTTTGATGTAAATTTTCGGGCAGATGCTTTCTTTTTCTCTTTCTTCATGGGATTCCCCCTGTTTTATAATCATGTCTCATTCTAGCATATCTTCAGAAATTTTACAAATGAAATACAAATAAAAAATAAAAAAATTTAAAAATATACTTGATTATTGCAGGTGGTTTGTGGTATAATAGCTTTCGTCGGTGAGAGCTGATGTTTAGGGGAATAGTACAATGGTAGTGCGGCGGTCTCCAAAACCGTTGATGGGAGTTCGATCCTCTCTTCCCCTGTTACGAAAGAGAAGCGTTAAGTGCTGTCAATCCTATGACATGGCTGGCACTTCTTTTTTTGTCTATAAAATATACTTGGGAATTGTGCAGAAAAGCTTTTGATAATAAAGATCCAAAAGCTGAATCCCGCGCGGACGATCAGCTGAAAACTTAAAAGTTATTTCGTAACGTTTCCTTATTTGCTGATTTATGTACCATATTCTTAATGCGCTAATTCTTTATGCATTTAAGTCGGCAGATATTATGAGTCATAAGTATAAATTGAGTCTTGCTCGGTTCGGGTGATAATCGTAGGTTTGAATGAAATAGAGGGATACTAGGATACTGTTGATCTTACTGAGTTGGGGTGTGGAAAGTTTACCATTTGAGGAGAAAGGACAGATATGGAAGAAAGAGAACAATTGGATAAGGCGCTTGAAACCTTGAAGCAGTTCGTGTGCAGGCTGTCAGTGCAGGCAGGCCAGGGTGTGGAATACGGAGAGCAGCTCTGGCAGGGAATCAGCAGGTCAGCGGGACTTTTGCAGGAACTGGCATATTATCATGACTATGGACAGTTCTTGTGCAGGCATGAGGCGGCAGGCTATACGCTTGCAGATGTGCTTGTATGGCAGGTGGATCATTTTAAGCTTTATATGGACAGGCCGGAGGAGATGAACCGTTACAGGCAGCCCAGACTGCTGCTTGCGGCGTTTGACACCATGCTGCAGATGGAGAAAGAACCGATTTATTTCCAGGAAAAAATGCGTACCGAAACAGGACAGGATATTCTGTAGCCCGGAAAGTCCGGGGAGCAGCCGGTTGCATGGGGGTACTGTAAACTGCGGGGACTTCTATAAACAGATCCGGTAATCGGAAAACGTTGAATACAAAAATAAGCGAAAGAAAATGAAAAAACCTTGAAATGACAAAAGCACCTACACATTACATGCAAGTGCTTTCGTCTATAAAAGGGGAATTCGCTTATTATTATATACAGCAAATAGAAATATGTCAATAGTTTTTTTGAAAAAAATTTCTTTTTTTGACGAAATTCGACAAGTCTGAAAATCAATGATTTTTTTACTGTACATTTTCGGAAAGTATGTTAAAATAAATTACGTGTGTGTCATATTATCGAAACGTAGGTTTCAGAAGAATGCAAAACCGGTATTCTTTCGGAAGATGAGTTATGCCGTGAAAGCGGCAGTACAAAAAGAGGAGTGCCAGAAAGCAGTAATGCCGCAAAAAGCGGCGGTGCCATAAAAGCGGTAATGCCGTAAAAAGCGGCGGTGCCATAAAAGCGGTAATGCCGCAAAAAGTGACAGTGTCATAAAACAGCAGTGTCACAAAAAGCAGTTGTGTCACAAAAGACACCAGTGTCACAAAGTACGGCAATACTATAAAAAGGCAGCAGAGTCGTAAAGCATGGCAGTGGCATAAAAATGGCGCGGAGGTTGATATGGAACAGAAAACGGAAGATCGGCAGCAGGTGATCCGGGAATACAAAGAGATGCTGGATCCGCTTTTGCGTTATCTGCCCTGGCTGGAGGGAAATGCGGGCAAAGCGGCAAGCCGCAGCTATCAGGGGCAGGGGATCAGTAAAAGTTCTATGAGTTTTCCGGTTTATGATGCAACATTGCTGAATTTTATTAGAGAAGCTTCCAATTCAGCGCTGATGGATCGCAATTACAGTTATGTATATACCCGCAACCGCATCAGGACGCATGATGACGAGAGAAGGGTGATCGCCGGCGCACAATTGAGGGATTGGGATATCCTGAGGGGGATTTTGTCCAGATATGTGCTTGAGGGAAGGACAAAGGCCACTCTGTGGGGAGAAGCGGTGCAGGAGAATATTTTTCTGCTGGTGCTGCAGCAAATGCGGAAAGTTGTGGAATACTGGGACAGGACAAAGAGATAATGGATTGCTTGGAGGGGCAGGATGGGAGAAAAATCCATACAGAAGAAGAAGTTTATATTGGAGACGGCCAGGAAGGTTTTCGTGGAGAAGGGCTTTAAAAAGGTGACCATGAAGGATATCGTGGATGCCTGTGAAATCAGCAGAGGCGGTCTCTATCTGTATTTTGAGAGTACCAGCCAGATCTTTCAGGAGGTCATGAAGCTGGAGAGCGAAGAAGCGGATGATGTATTTTCCGACAGTATAGCCGATGACGCCACAGCGGCAGATATACTGATCCTTTTTCTGAGAGAGCAGAAGAAAGAGCTGCTCAGGAAGGAGGATACCCTGACCCAGGCAATCTATGAATTCTATTTTCAGGGACAGCCTGTCAGAAAAGGCAATGTGCTGAAGCGGCAGTTTGATTCCGCGGTGAGGATCATTGAAAAGCTGATAGAAACCGGCGTGGAAAACGGCGAATTTTTCTGTGAAGACTGCAGGGGGATGTCGAGGAATATTATGTTTGTACTTGAGGGGCTGAAAATTTCCGCCCAGACCATCGGTATTACCGCGGATGCTGTAGACAGGGAGATCCTTTTTATCCTGAAGATGCTGGGGCTGGAGGAGATTCCGAGGTAAGGACGGGCTGTCAGGATTTTGTTGTATTACACAGGAGATGGCTGTTAAGCGCCTGAAGGAAATGAACAGGATATTGGCCCCGGACGAGGGCGCCGCTGACCGGTTCGGGAAAGCAGCGGTCATATCCGGCGGGGAAAGCCGGGGGAGCCGGGGGAAATGATAGTCAGTATAATATGGAGGGCATATGGGAAGCGTCAAACGTATCTATGTGGAAAAAAAGGAGCCTTTTGCGGTAAAGGCAAAGGAGCTGTACGAGGAGATCGGGAGTTTTCTCGGCGTACAGACGGAAGGGGTAAGGATATTTATCCGCTATGATGTGGAGAATATATCGGAAGAAATCTTTGAGCGGGCCTGCGGCACCGTGTTTTCGGAACCGCCGGTGGATGAGCTGTACCGTGAGGAAATTCAGGTTCCGGAGCGTGCCAGGGTATTTTCCGTGGAATATCTGCCCGGACAGTTTGATCAGAGGGCGGATTCCGCTGTGCAGTGCATCCGTTTTTTGAAAGAAGATGAAGAACCGGTGATCCGGACTGCGGTTACCTATATGATCCTTGGGGATATCTCTGAGGAAGATTTCGGGAAGATCAAAGCGTACTGCATCAATCCGGTGGATTCCAGAGAGACAGGCAGCGTGAAGCCGGAGACTCTGATCACGGAGTTTGAAGAGCCTGCGGATGTGGCAGTACTGGAAGGTTTTGCGCAGATGGCGGAAGAGGATCTGAAAAAGCTGTATGAATCTCTTTCTCTGGCAATGACTTTCAAGGATTTCCTGCATATCAGGAATTATTTCCGCGATGATGAGAAGCGCGATCCCACTATGACGGAAATCCGTGTACTGGATACCTACTGGTCGGATCATTGCCGTCATACTACTTTTTCCACGGAACTGAAGGATGTGGAATTCGGGGACGGGTATTATCGTTCTCCTATAGAGACGACATATCGCAGTTATCTGGACACCAGGGAAGAAATATATCAGGAGCGGACGGAGGAGAAATTTATCTGTCTGATGGATCTGGCGCTGATGGCCATGCGGAAGCTGAAAAAAGAGGGTAAGCTGGAGGATATGGAGGAGTCCGACGAGATCAATGCGTGTTCCGTTGTGGTTCCGGTGGAAATGGATTATGACGGCCGGAAAGAGACGGAGGAGTGGCTGGTCTTTTTTAAGAACGAGACACATAACCATCCCACGGAGATAGAGCCATTCGGCGGGGCTGCCACCTGCCTGGGCGGGGCTATCCGGGATCCTCTGTCGGGAAGAGGCTATGTATACCAGGCCATGCGTGTAACGGGAGCCGCAGACCCCACGGTGCCGGTGTCGGATACCCTGAAGGGCAAGCTGCCCCAGAAGAGACTGGTGCGCGGCGCGGCAGGCGGTTATTCTTCCTATGGCAATCAGATCGGTCTGGCCACAGGATATGTGAAGGAAATTTACCATCCCGATTATGTGGCGAAGCGGATGGAGATCGGTGCTGTCATGGGGGCGGCCCCGAGAAAAAATGTGATCCGTGAGACTTCGGATCCCGGCGATATCATCATTCTGCTGGGCGGGCGTACCGGACGTGACGGCTGCGGCGGCGCTACAGGTTCTTCCAAGGTACATACGGAACAATCCATAGAGACATGCGGAGCGGAGGTCCAGAAGGGAAATGCGCCTACCGAGCGTAAGATCCAACGTCTGTTCAGGCGGGAAGAGGTCAGCAGGCTGATCAGGAAGTGCAATGACTTTGGCGCAGGCGGTGTGTCAGTGGCCATCGGTGAGCTGGCAGACGGGCTTACGGTGGACCTGGATAAGGTGCCGAAGAAATATGCGGGTCTGGACGGCACGGAGCTTGCCATTTCCGAGTCCCAGGAGCGCATGGCTGTGGTGGTGGCCCCTGAGGATGTGGAGGCATTTCTGGGATACGCCGCAGAGGAGAACCTGGAAGCTGTGGAAGTGGCGGTGGTCACCGAAGAACCCAGACTGGTGCTGAACTGGAGAGGGCGCAGGATCGTGGATCTGAAGCGTGCTTTCCTGGATACAAACGGCGCGCATCAGGAGACCACGGTAAAGGTGGATATACCTGACGAGAAGGAGAATTATTTTGATAAAACAGCAGTGCCCGGGGTAAAAGAGAAGCTGGAGGCAGGTGATGTAAAGGCGGCATGGCTTACTCTGCTGAACGATCTGAATGTATGTTCGCAAAAGGGCCTGGTGGAAATGTTTGATTCCTCTATCGGCGCCGGCAGTGTGCTGATGCCTTATGGCGGCAGGTATCAGCTGACGGAAACTCAGACCATGGTGGCAAAGCTTCCCCTGCTGAAGGGAAAGACGGATACAGTTACCATGATGAGCTACGGGTTTGATCCTTATCTTTCTTCCTGGAGTCCTTATCATGGCGCAGTGTATGCGGTGGTGGAGTCCATGGCGAAGATTGTGGCATCAGGAGGTGATCATTCCACAATCCGGTTCACCTTCCAGGAGTATTTCCGCAGGATGACGGAGGAGCCTTCCCGCTGGAGTCAGCCGTTTGCGGCGCTGCTTGGAGCATATGACGCCCAGGTGGGCTTCGGCCTTCCCTCCATCGGCGGAAAGGACAGTATGTCCGGTACCTTTAATGACATAGATGTGCCGCCTACATTGGTGTCTTTTGCGGTGGATATAGCAAAATCCGGAGAGATCGTGACGCCTGAGCTGAAAGCGCCCGGCAATAAGCTGGTTCGTTTCCACATAGAGAAGGATGATTTTGATATTCCCGTATATGATGAAGTGGCGAAGCTTTACGGCGCAGTTCACGGGCTGATGAAGGCGGGAGCGATCGTATCAGCCTGTGCCATGGATGCAAAAGGAACGGCGGCTGCCGTATCCAGGATGGCATTCGGCAATAAGCTGGGGGTGGTTCTGGAGGAGGAATTGACGGAAAACGACCTGTTCGGAAACGGATTGGGCGATATTCTGGCCGAGATTCCTGCGGACCGGGTCGGGATGCTTGAGGAAAAGGAGATTGACTACAGAATTGTAGGCACAGTTTCGGCGGAAGCTGCGTTTGTGTATGGGGAAGTAAGGATTACAGTGGATGAGGCTCTTGAAGCGTGGACCTCGAAGCTGGAAAAGGTATATGCCACAAAGGCAGTGCAGGAGACCACGCCTCTTGAAGACAGCTGTTACAGGACGGACAGCGTATATGTATGTAAGCATAAGGTTGCCAGACCCACGGTGTTTATCCCGGTATTTCCCGGAACGAACTGTGAATATGACAGTACCAGAGCCTTTGAGCGGGCAGGCGCGGATGTGGTTACGAAGGTATTCCGCAATTTAAGCGCGGAAGATATACGTGAGTCTGTGGAGGAATTTGACAGAGCGATTGCACAGGCCCAGATCATTATGTTTCCCGGCGGTTTTTCCGCGGGCGACGAGCCGGACGGCAGCGCGAAGTTCTTTGCCACGGCTTTCCGGAATGCGCGGATGGAGGAAGCGGTCAGAAAGCTTTTGCATGAGAGAGACGGCCTGGCGTTGGGGATCTGCAACGGATTCCAGGCGCTGATCAAGCTGGGACTGGTGCCTTACGGTGAGATTGTCGGACAGAAGGAAGATTCGCCCACCCTGACATTCAATACCATTAACAGGCATATCTCAAAGATGGTGTACACCAAGGTGGTTTCCAATAAATCGCCCTGGCTGCAGCAGGCGAAGCTGGGCGGCGTTTACTGTAATCCTGCTTCTCACGGAGAGGGACGTTTCGTCGCGCCGAAGGAGTGGGTTGACAGGCTTTTTGCAAACGGACAGGTTGCCACCCGGTATTCCGATCAGGAGGGGAATATCTCCATGGACGAGGAGTACAATATCAACGGTTCCTACGCCGCCATCGAGGGAATTACTTCTCCTGATGGAAGGTGCCTGGGCAAGATGGCTCACTCCGAGAGGCGTGATGAGTCTGTGGCTCTGAATATATACGGAGAGCAGGATATCAGGATATTTGAGTCGGGTGTGGCTTATTTCAGGTGAAAGGTATGATATGCTTAGCCGGAGCGGCGGATGAATTCCTGATCCGGAAACTGAGAGAGATGGTCGGGATAGCGTGAAAATTAAAGAGCTGTTGTAAAACGAAGGTCCGTAATTCGATTTTACAACAGTTCTTCTTTATTATTTTGATGAAAGATTTATGTACTGAAATGTGGGTTTTCAGGACTCGGGAAGAGATAACTTTTAAGTGCAATGAGCCAAAAGATGAATTCCGTAGAAAATAATATGTGATGAGTCGGGTATACTGAATGATGGAGAGAGTTGTCATTTGATCTTGCATGAGGATCCGACGAATTATCATGAATCGGGCTTAAGGAAGTGTTTACAGATAACGGATACAGGTTTATTGCTGTTGATAAAAAGCAGATGGGAGGAGAGAAAATGCGGAATGTGATCAATATGAATCGGGACTGGCGGTTTATACGGGAGGATGCGGGGCTGCCCGGTGAGCTGCCGTCGGATTGGAAGAGGGTAGACCTTCCACATACCTGGAATGCGGTGGACGGACATGACGGAAACGGCGGATATTATCGTGGGAAATGCTGGTATGCCAAAAGTTTTGAGACACCCGGGCAGCCTCTGGCAGGCGGAAAGGTGTATGTAGAGATCCTGGCGGCCGGTCAGCAGGCAACCGTTTATGTCAATGGTATCGAAGTAACTTATCATGAGGGAGGATATTCGATATTCCGTGCAGATATAACCCGGTTTTGCAAAGAAAAGGGAGAAAATCTTCTGGTGGTGGCCTGCAGCAATGAGAATAAGAGCAGCGTGTATCCGCAGGCGGCTGATTTTACCTTTTACGGCGGGCTGTATCGGGGCGTTAACCTGATCAGTGTGCCGGAAGCGCATTTCGAGCTGGCGTATTATGGGGGAGACGGGCTTCAGGTGACCGCAAAGCCCTGTGAGGACGGCGGGGCTGTATTCGAGATGGTTTCCTGGGTGTGCGGCGGAGACGAGAATTTTACGGTGATGTATTCCGTCCGGGATGAGGATGGGGAAGAAGTCGCTTCCGCAGTGCGGCCGGCGGATCGGACAAGGGTAAGCATTTATGTGCCGGATGCGGAGAGATGGAACATCGATGATCCGTGTCTGTATACGGTAACTGCCACACTGCTCAGACGCAATGAAGCTTATGACGAAGTGTCGGTAAGGGCGGGGGTGAGAAGTTTTTTCTGTGATCCGGAAAAGGGCTTTTGCATCAATGGTGTCTGGACGCCGCTGCGGGGAGTGAGCCGTCATCAGGATCTGCTTTATAAGGGCAATGCGCTCACAAGGGAAGAGCATTATCAGGATGCCCGGATGATCAAGGAACTGGGAGCCAATACGATCCGTCTGGCTCATTATCAGCATTCGCAGGATTTCTATGATGCATGTGACGAGCTGGGGTTTGTGGTGTGGGCGGAGATTCCTTTCATCAGTGTGATGAATCAGGACCCGGCAGCTCATCAGAACTGTATCAGCCAGATGAAGGAACTGATCATTCAGAATTATAACCATCCATCCATCTGTTTCTGGGGAATATCCAATGAGATTCTCATCGGGGGCATCTCCGAACAGCTGATAGAGAACCATAAAGAACTGAACGCCCTCTGCAGGGAACTGGACCCCGCGAGGCTGACCACCATTGCCCATGTATCCATGACGCCTGTTGACGGTCCCATGCATGGGCTGACGGATGTGGAGAGTTATAATCACTATTTCGGATGGTACGGCGGGAAGATGGAGGACAACGGTCCCTGGCTTGACCATTTTCATGAGGTTCATCCGGAGATATGCCTTGGGCTGTCCGAGTATGGATGCGAAGGCATCGTCACTTACCATGGACCGGACCCGGCCTGTAAGGACTACAGCGAGGAATACCAGGCGCTGTATCATGAACATATGGCAAAGGTATTGGATCAGCGTCCCTGGATCTGGTCCAGCCATGTGTGGAACATGTTCGACTTCGGCTGTGCGGCAAGGAACGAGGGTGGTGTGGCAGGCAGAAACAATAAGGGCCTGGTGACCATGGACAGAAAGACAAAGAAGGACAGTTATTATGTCTATCAGGCTTACTGGAGCCGGGAACCCATGATCCATCTCTGCGGCAGGCGCTATGCCCAGAGGGCGGGGGAGACGACCTGCATCAGGGTGTATTCCAATCAGCCCACGGTAACGCTGTATCTGAACGGAAAGACGGTGGGAGTACAAAGCGGCAGCAGGGTTTTCGCATTCCGGGTGGCTCTGGAGGAAGGCTTCAATATCGTTACGGCAGTGGCGGGAGAATTGAAGGACAGCATGACGCTGGAAAAAGTAGACAGAGAACCGTCGATTTATGTGCTGCCTGAAGTGAATGAGAGGGCAGAGGGCGTGGCCAACTGGTTTAAGCTGGCGGGAGATCTTGATCTGAAAGCACCTATGGAGTTCCCGGAAGGAATGTACAATGTCAAAGATACGATGGAAGAAATCGCGAAGTGCCCGGAGGCCATGGAAGTGGTATCTACAGCGGTGAAGCTGGCTGCTAACATGAAGATAGCTCCAGGTGAGGGAATGTGGGATATGATGAAATCCATGAGTCCCGAGAAGATGTGCGACATGGCGGGCTCCATGATGCCGGAGGGGTTTGTGGAAAGTCTGAATGCCAGGCTGATCAGGATTGCAAGAAAATAGAGGTGTTTTCGTGCGCACTTTGCACGAACAATCCCAGGCAATCGCTTTGATTGCTTTGACTGTCGGAAAACAAAAACAGATCACTTTCCTATTGTCGTTGACACCGGAGCAATATAAGCGTATCATGATATGTATGGGAAAAGCCCTGATGCTCCCGGGCCGGTGCTTTGATGCAGAAGCGTAACGAAGCGCAGGCTGAAGGCCCGGGGATTTGAGGTATGTCTATGTGAGTCCGATTCGCCGCTTTCTGCTGCTGCATTGAAAAACAGGACAGCATTGCGGAATTGAAATAAAAAATAAGCAGACGCCCTGACCAGTGCCCGTAAGATCGGCTGACAGGGCAGGGCTGTTGCGAAACTGGAACAGGAGGAGCTATATGGGAATGCAAATGGGTTTTCGCTGGTACGGCGAAGGCAACGACGACATTAAATTGTCGGACATTAAGCAGATTCCGGGCGTGACCAGCATCGTATGGGCGCTGCATAACAAGATGCCGGGAGAAGTCTGGGAAGTGGAGGAGATTGCTGAGGTACAGAAGCAGCTGCAGCCTTACGGTTTCAATATGGACGTGGTAGAGTCGGTGAATGTCCATGATGATATTAAGATTGGCCTGTCCACCAGAGACGGATATATTGCAAATTATATCCAGACCATCCGCAATCTCTCCAAATTCGGGGTTAAGGTGATCTGCTATAACTTCATGCCGGTGTTTGACTGGACGCGCACGGATCTGTTCCATCCTGTCGGAGACGGTTCCACGGCATTATACTATGAGGCCGGCAAGATTCATGACGACCCAAAGGAGATGGCGGATTATATTCTGAACAATCTTCACGGGCTGACTTTTCCCGGGTGGGAGCCGGAGCGAATGGCGAAACTGGATGAACTTTTTGAGGCATATAAGCCGGTGACCAAGGAGAAGCTGTGGGAGAATCTGAAATACTTCCTGGAGCGGCTGATGCCCGTCTGCCATGAGTGTGATATCAGGATGGCGATCCACATGGATGATCCGCCATGGGATATTTTCGGACTGCCCCGTCTGCTGGTGGACGCCGCTTCCGTGGACAGATTTCTGGCAATGGTGGACGATCCTTATAACTGTCTGACTCTGTGCTCCGGCAGCCTGAACGCAAATCCGGAGAACCATGTGGCAGATATCGTACGCAAACATTGTGACCGCATCGCTTTTGCCCATATCCGCAATGTGAAGCATTTCGAGAACGGAGATTTCTCGGAAGCCAGCCACAGGGACTGCGACGGAGATACGGGCATTGTGGATATAGTAAAGGCTTATCATGACTGCGGCTTTAACGGCTATATCCGTCCTGACCATGGCCGTCATCTGTGGAATGAAGGCCCGGGCAATGTGCGTCCCGGCTATGGGCTGTATGACCGTGCGCTGGGTATCATGTATATGTGGGGCATCTGGGATATGCTGGATAAGCTGGATGAACAGAAATACCCGGGGACAGCCAGGCAGATTTCAGGAGAGGAAGGGAGCAGGTTGCAATGAAATTGCTTGATATTAAGAATGGAATCAGCCCGCAGTGGGCTGAAAAAGGGTATCAGATGCCGCAGTTTGATATTGAGGCTGTAAGGGCGAAGACTCACCAGGCGCCTGTATGGGTGCATTTTGGCGCAGGAAATCTGTTTCGCGCATTTCCGGCGGCCGTTTTGCAGCAGGCGTTGGATTCGGGGAAATATGACAGAGGTGTCATTGTCGCTGAAGGCTTTGATTTTGAGATTATTGACAAGGCATATGCGCCATATGACAATTTAAGCCTGTTGGTCTGTCTGCAGTCCGACGGCAATATCCAGAAGAAAGTAATTGCTTCCGTGACGGAGAGCCTGAAGGCGGATGCCCGGTTTGAAGCTGACTGGGCGCGGCTGGCGGAGATTTTTGAAAATCCCAGCCTGCAGATGATCTCCTTTACCATCACGGAGAAGGGCTATGCTGTGGCGCCGGCAGATCTGGAGAGGGGATTGGAGCCGGTCCTGATCATGGGTAAGGTGACGCTGCTTCTGTATGAGCGTTTTCTGGCGGGAAAGCTGCCGCTGACGGTGCAGAGCATGGATAACTGCTCCCACAATGGAGACAGGGTGAAGGCTGCCGTCATCGCCTACGCATCCAAATGGGCGGAGGAGGGACTGGTTCCCGGGGAGTTTCTGGAATACGTACAGGACCCGGCCAAAGTGTCTTATCCCTGGAGCATGATAGACAAGATCACGCCCAGGCCGGATGGGAAAGTGCAGAAGATGCTGGCGGAAGACGGCTTTGAAGACAACTATACCATCATTACGGATAAGCGTACCTATACGGCTCCGTTTGTCAATGCCGAAGAGACGGAGTATCTGGTGATCGAGGATGATTATACCAACGGACGCCCGCCCCTGGAGCTGGGCGGCGTGCTGTATGTGGACAGGGAGACCGTGGACAAGGTGGAGCGGATGAAAGTCTGCACCTGCCTGAATCCTCTGCATACGGCGATGTCTGTATACGGCTGTATCCTGGGATATGATCTGATCTCTGCGGAGATGGAGGATGAAGATATCAGAGGACTGGTCACCAAGCTGGGCCATATCGAAGCCATGCCAGTGGTGGTGGATCCCGGTGTGCTCAAACCCGCTGACTTTATCGACGCCGTGCTGAACCGCCGCCTGCCCAATCCGTTCATGCCCGATGCGCCTCAGCGCATCGCTACGGATACCAGTCAGAAGATTCCCATCCGTTTCGGCGAGACCATCAAGGCTTATCAGGCCAGGGGATTGGATATGGAGAATCTGGTGCTGCTGCCGTTGGTGCTGGCGGGGTATGCGCGCTATCTGAAGGGCGTCGATGATGAAGGAAAGGCTTTCGAACCCTCACCAGACCCGCTGCTGGAGGAATTGCGGGCTATCGTTGCTCCGCTGGAGGTGAAAGAAGGGGAACAGGATTTCTCCTGCCTGAAAGCATTGTACAGCCGCAGGGATGTATTCGGCGTGGATCTGTACGCTGTCGGATTGGGTGAGCGCATTGAGGGAATGGCTGCGGAACTGTTTGCCGGTCCCGGGGCAGTGCGCAGGACGCTGCATAAATATGTCTCCGCGCGTTAAAGTTTTGCGAAAAGTCCGTTTTGCAGGTAAAATTTATACTGCAGACCGCCAGGATTTACAGTGATGCCTTCGGGAAAATACCTGGCTGGCGGTCTGCAGTCGGGTTGCACTGCAAATTCAATTGGTGTGCAGTATATGTAAAGGAACAAAAATCGCCGCATGAAAGGGTCTGCATACTTTTTTCCAATGTATGCACAGGTTCATGCGGCGTTTGCGGTTTGTTTACAGATATATTACTGTTCACGGCTTCGCCGCTCACAGCCGTATTTTCGTTTTTTTGGAAAACGCTCTTGAAATATGTCCGGGCAGCGTGCTATATTGATAGAAGCGCCGGCGGAAGCCGGGGATTGTCGGGAGTGGATTAGGAGAAGCAGAGAGAAACTGCGGAGGGTAAGGCATGCTGGAAACATTTTATCCGGATCACGAGGCGGAAAGCGTTTATGGGCTTGATTATGAAGGCTTCCATGAAAAAGGCTTCCGGGGAGTCATTTTTGATATAGACAATACATTGGTACCTCATGGCGCTCCGGCGGATAAGGCGGCAGTGGAGCTGTTTGCGCGGCTGCATGAGATAGGCTTTGAGACACTGCTTCTGTCAAACAACAAGGAACCCAGGGTAAAGAGCTTTGCGGAAAGCGTGGGGGCAAAATATATCTTTAAGGCGGGAAAGCCGGGAAAGGCGGGTTATCGGAAGGCCATGGAGAGGATGGGGACCCTGCCGGAGACTACGCTGTTTGTGGGAGATCAGCTTTTTACGGATGTGTGGGGGGCGAAAAAGGCCGGAATCATGACTTATCTGGTAAAACCGATCCATCCGAAGGAGGAGATTCAGATTGTTCTAAAGCGTCGTCTGGAGTGGATTGTCCTGTTCTTTTATCACAGGAAGGCAGTCAAAAAGGAGAAGACATTATGATAATAAACGGTTATACCCGCACCTGCGGGGTGATGGGAAATCCGGTGGAGCATACCATGTCTCCCGCCATACATAACACTCTGGCGGAGGAATTGGGGGAGAATCTGACATATGTGCCGTTCCGTGTGCCCGAAGGGCATGTGGGGGAGGCAGTGAAAGGCGCTTTTGCGCTGAATCTGCTGGGAGTGAATGTGACGGTCCCCTACAAGAGCGAGGTGATCCCGTTTCTGAAGGAAATCGACCCGCTTGCGGAGACGATCGGGGCGGTGAATACGCTGGTGCGGGTGGAGGAGGGATTCATGGGCTATAATACGGATATGCCAGGTCTCTACCGCGCCATGTGCGATGACGGAGTTGCCATGGAAGGGGAAAAGGTGCTTATCCTGGGAGCCGGAGGCGTGGCGCGGGCGGTGGCCATACTGGCGGTGCAAAAGGGAGCGGACAGGATTATTATCATGAACCGTACTTTGGAGAAGGCGCAAAAGATCGCGGAAGAGGTGAACGGACTGGCCAAAGGACAGCTGGCATCGGCCCGGGAGCTGGGGGAATATGCGTCTCTGCCCGGTGAGGGGTATCTGGCCATACAGGCAACCAATGTGGGAATGTTTCCGAAGACAGAGGAAGCGCTTATTGAGGATGCAGCCTTTTATGAGAAGATCCGTACAGGCTACGATCTGATCTTCAATCCTGCCGAGACCAGGTTTATGTCCCTGGTAAAGAGAAGCGGCGGCAGGGCTTTCAGCGGACTGAAGATGCTGCTGTACCAGGGGATCATTGCCTATGAACTCTGGACGGGAGCGGAAGTGGATGCCGTTCTGGCAGAAAAAGCGTATGCCGCCATGAGGAAAGCAATGAATCAGCCGAAGTGTTAAAAGTATCAGGATAACGATAAGTATCCGGGGACAGGGAGACGGAAGATGAAACGGAATAATATCATACTGACCGGTTTCATGGGCAGCGGAAAGACTTCGGTTGGGGTGCGCCTCTCCTACAGGCTGCGTATGCCGGTGGAAGATACGGATAAGATGATAGAGCGGCGGGCAGGGCGTTCCGTATCGGAGCTGTTTGAGGAAGAAGGAGAGGCTTGCTTTCGGGAGAGAGAGACCGCGCTTCTGCGGGAGCTTTTGGACAGGAAAGGGAGATGTATCTACTCTGTGGGCGGAGGTACTCCGGTCCGGCCCCGGAATCAGGAACTCCTGAAGCAGCTGGGTAAGGTGGTATACTTGAGGGTGAAACCGGAGACGGTATATCAGCGCCTGAAGGAGGATGACACCAGGCCGCTGCTGCAGTGCCCGGATCCGCTGGGGCGTATCAGGGAGCTGATGGAGAGCCGGAAGGAAGCCTATGAAGCCTGTGCCGATCTGGTTCTGGATGCGGACGATCTGGATGTGGATGAGACTATGGAGAAAATAGCAGAGGAGATGAACAAAATGAAGATTCTGGTCATAAACGGCCCGAATATCAATTTCCTGGGGATTCGGGAGAAGTCCGTGTACGGCACACAGGATTATGAGTATCTGGTGGATATGATCCGGAAAAAGGCAGAGGAGACAGGAAATGAAATTTTGGTCTTCCAGAGCAATCATGAGGGCGCTGTCATAGACAGGATCCAGGAGGCTTACTTCGACGGCACGGAGGGCATTGTGATCAATCCGGGGGCTTATACCCATTACAGCTACGCGATCCGGGACGCGCTGGCAAGCATTACAGTGCCCAAAGTGGAGATCCATATCTCGGATATCACCAGGCGGGAGCCTTTCCGGAAGGTTTCCGTGACGGCGCCGGCCTGTGATAAACAGATCTACGGAAAGGGGCTGGACGGCTACCTTCAGGCCATTGATCTGATCCTGAACCGCAGGGCGGGACATAAATAAGAGTGCAAATAAGATATTTTATAACTTTTTTTCAAAAATAGTTGAAATTTGCACATTTTTATATTACACTAATGAAGAATTATATTGTGAGCGAAAATTAGGAGGAATATTGATATGATTTCTGCAGGAGATTTCAGAAATGGTATAACCATTGAGTACGATGGCAATGTATACCAGATCATCGAATTCCAGCATGTAAAGCCTGGAAAGGGTGCGGCTTTCGTCAGGACCAAGCTGAAGAATGTCAAGAACGGCGGCGTGGTTGAGAAGACCTTCCGTCCTACCGAAAAGTGCCCTCAGGCGCGTATTGACAGAAAAGATATGCAGTATCTGTATGCCGACGGCGATCTGTATTATTTTATGGATACGGAGAATTACGAGCAGATTGCCCTGAACCAGGATACGGTGGGCGATGCCCTGAAGTTTGTGAAAGAGAACGAGATGTGCAAGATCTGCTCTCACAACGGCAGTGTATTTTCCGTGGAGCCTCCTTTGTTTGTAGAGCTTGTGATCACCGATACGGAGCCCGGCTTTAAGGGAGATACCGCCACAGGCGCATCCAAGCCGGCCACTGTGGAGACCGGAGCGCAGGTGAATGTGCCTTTGTTCGTGAATCAGGGGGACAAGATTAAGATCGATACCAGGACGGGCGAATATCTTTCCCGTGTATAACAGACTGTATTTCTAACAGATAGTTCCATACCTGTCAAAATGCGAAAGCCTGTAAGACTTCTGTACCCGAAGGGCGGGTCTGCCCGTCGGGCGGCTGATGAGAGATGTAAGTGCCGGCAATGGTTATACTGCCAGTGCGCAGGCGCTGTTGCGTATCTTCCTGTCAAAATCATCAGACAGCGCAGAAAGAGGATAGTATGGAAATAAACGCATTTGCGGATAAGGTCTGTAAGGCTGTGAGAAGAGAACTCGGTGCAGGTTACCGGGTGGAAGTGAAGAAGGTCAGAAAGAATAACGGTATCATACATTACGGGCTTGTGATATTGTCAGAGGGGCAGAATGTGGCTCCCACGATTTATCTGGACGCTTTCCTGGACGCCTATGAGCAGGGAAGCACGTTTGGGATGCTGATCCGGAAGGTACTTGCCGTTTATGGCATGGGTAAGCCCGGTGAGAATGTGGATCTGGAATTTTTCCGTTCTTTTGAGAAGGTGAAAGACAGGGTCTGCTATCGTCTGATCGGCATGCGCGGCAATGAGGAGCTGCTTCAGGAGGTACCGTATATTGAATTTCTTGATCTGGCGATCTGCTTTTATTATGCGTATCAGGGAGAGCAGCTGGGAGAAGGTTCCATTCTGATTCACAATTCTCATGTGGAGATGTGGGGAACCTGTACTGCGGAACTGATGAGACTGGCTCAGAAGAATACGCCCAGATTGTTTCCGTGGATCTGCGGTTCCCTGAGGGATATCGTAAGCGGAATGTGGGAGCCGGAAGACGGCAGAGAGGAAGAGGTAAGTCTGGAGGACAGTTTTGGGGACGGGATTCCCATGAAAGTGCTGACCAATGAAAAGCGGACTCAGGGTGCCGCGTGCATGCTCTATCCGGAGTTGCTGGCGCAGCTGGCAGGGAAAGAGGAGCGGAGCTTTTATATCTTTCCAAGTTCCGTCCATGAGGTGATACTGATGCCGGATACTGGAAGGGGAGAGGCAGAGAGCTTCAAGCAGATGATTGTTGAGATCAATGATGCTCAGGTAGCGCCGGAGGAGGTTCTTTCAGACAGTCTTTATTACTATGATCTCGCCGAAAAGAGAGTCAAAATAATTTTCTAAAAAATTCCATGAATTTGTGGTAGACATATTTAAAGTTTTGTGATATTATAGTCAGTGTGATGTAACAATTTTGTAATATTTGCATCCGTAGTCTAATGGATAGAACGAAGGCCTCCGACGCCTTTAATGCAGGTTCGATTCCTGTCGGATGCATTTACATCACTCTGGCTTTAATAATGCCCTTTGCAGAGAGCCGCATGCGGCTCTTTCGTTTACTAAGGAAGTGCTGCATCTGCCGGGACACTTCCTTTATTTCCAGAGAGAAGCTTTGTATGGATGGTGGAACGCCTGTAACAGCCCGGGTTGAACGGTTCCCGGCCACATTGAAAAGGAAGGTGCAAATATGAGAAAGGATAATCTGACAACGATCCGTGATTATATCATAAAGAACTCCAGGTTTTTGTTTCCCGTTATTTTGATCGCAGTGGTGGCGCTTACGGTGTCTTTTGCGCTGAATGCAGGGAATAAGAAAGACGCCGGGGAGACGCAGGAGTCGGTGGAGGAGAGTTCGGTTGAGCCGGATGTGCAGAGATTGCAGGAGGAGGCTACGCCGGAGCCGCCTGCTCCGGAAGAAGCGGCGCTTATCGTCAATGAGGACGAGGGTATACGTGCGCTGATAACGCAGTATTACAATGCGATGGCATCCGGTGACAGTGCGGCGATGGCAGCTGTCTATGATGAGATTTCCGATAATGATCTGCTGCGTTACGAGGAGACGGCGAAGTATCTGAGTTCTATTCCGGCTATGGATATCTATACCAAACCCGGTCTGGAACAGGGAAATACGGTTGTCTATGTTTACTACAGACTGTGCTTCCTGAATCATGAGGAGCAGGAGATCCCCGGATGGCAGACATTCTATGTGTGTGATAACGGTCAGGGCGGGCTTTATATCAAGAATGAACTGAATTTTACGGAAGAGGAGAAAGAGTATATCGTAGCTGTTTCAGCCCAGGATGACGTGGTGGAATTTAATAATCGCGTATCGGTGGAATACAATGACCTGGCGACGGAGCACCCGGAGCTTCTGACTTATATGGGAGAGCTGGGGAAGCAGATCAATGCCACGATCGGAGTGCGGCTGGCAGAACAGAATGCGGCGGCAGGGAACCCGGAAGGGGGAGAACAGCCTGCGGAAGGAGAGCCTGCTGAGGGAGAACAGCCCGCGGAAGGAGAACAGCCTGCGGAGGGAGAGCAGCCCACGGAAGGGGAGCCTGCTGAGGGAGCACAGCCTGCGGAAGGGGAGCCTGCCGGGGGCGAACCACAGGAGGGCGATGCTCCGGAAGGGGGAGACAGCCAGGCTCAGCCTGAAGCGCCTGCGGAGCTGGGACCCCGCTATGCCACGGCGACTACCACAGTTAATGTCAGGAGTTCGGACAGCGAACAGGCTGACAAGCTGGGAAAGGTAGCCGGCGGAGATAAGGTACAGGTGCAGGAAGTACGTGTGAACGGATGGAGCAAAATCGTATTTGAAGGGGGAGACGGTTATATCAAGTCAGAGTACCTTCATATGGAAGAAAGCGTGGAGGGCCAGCAGGTCATTGGAACCGTGACGGCCAATGAAAATGTGAGAATCCGTGCCGCCGCCGCCGAGGATGCCGCGCAGCTGGGGCTGATGGTAGGAGGGGATTCCCTGGAGCTTCTGGCCAATGAGAACGGATGGTGCAAGGTTATTTATGACGGTAAGGTCGGATATGTAAAGGCGGATTATGTGACTCAGCACTAAAGGAAACAGAGGGACGGCAGGGAAGGATTCTTTTAAAATAATCTGTTGTAACGGGAATAAAGCAGGGAAAAGAGGGAAACCTTTTATGGAGAGATGTAAAGTTCTCCATAAAAGGTTTTTTTATAAGGCAATTGAGGAATAAGGAAGCGTACAACTCCCAGGAGCATTGAAAGGAAAAGACCGGAAAGGGCCATTCCGGAGGGAAAGCAGGAAAGATCAAAATAAACAGCGGGTACAGGAAAATGAGATCAGAGGAAGCAGCCGTATACAGAGAGATTCAGAAAAACACAGAAAACGCCATGAAAGCTATAGATACCATTTCAGGAAAGGTATATGACGATGATTTTGCACTGCAGATTTCCAGGCAGTCCCTGAAATATGCGGAAATATATAATGAGGCATCCAGGCAGTTAGTTGAAGCGAAGGCGGAGCGTTACCAGAGTACCGCTCTGTCCGATGCCCTGCAGAAAGCCAGTATCCACTATAATACTTTGCTGAATACCAGTCTGGGGCATATTGCGGAACTGATGATCCGGGGAAATAATAATAACATCATTGAGATGGAAAAGGCCCTGAAGCACAATGAAAAAGCCGGCGAAGGGTCAGTGGCCCTGGCCAGGCAGCTGATTGGTTTCGAAGAGAAAAATATAGAAAGTCTGAAGAGATATCTGTAGCCCCGGGCTTGTGCAACTCGACTAAAAATATCTGAAAAACTTTTTTGGTTTAGTGCATTAAAGCGTGTTGTGATTTTGCGGAATCTGGAGTATAATAGAAGCGGACGATGGCGTCAGAAGGCATGGGATCGCTCCTGTGCCTTTTTTGTTCTATACATATTATAATGAAGGAGGACATGCAAATGTCATATGTTGATGAGGTATTTGATCTGGTAGTTGCCAAAAATCCTGCGCAGCCCGAATTTCATCAGGCAGTGAAGGAGGTTCTGGAGTCCCTTCGCGTGGTGATCGAGGCGAATGAGGAGAAGTATCGTAAGGATGCGTTGCTGGAGAGGCTTGTAACGCCTGAGAGGCAGCTTCTTTTCCGTGTTCCCTGGGTGGATGACAAAGGACAGGTGCAGGTGAACAACGGCTTCCGTGTACAGTTTAATTCCGCCATCGGGCCTTACAAGGGAGGCTTGAGACTGCATCCCAGTGTCAATCTGGGTATCATCAAGTTCCTGGGCTTTGAGCAGATTTTCAAGAATTCTCTTACCGGGCTTCCTATCGGCGGCGGCAAGGGCGGTTCTGATTTTGATCCCAAGGGCAAGTCTGACAGGGAAGTGATGGCATTCTGCCAGAGCTTTATGACAGAGCTTCATAAATATATCGGAGCCGATACCGATGTTCCCGCCGGAGATATCGGAACCGGCGCAAGAGAGATTGGTTATATGTACGGCCAGTACAAGAGGCTGACCGGGCTGTATGAAGGCGTTCTCACCGGAAAGGGGCTTACTTATGGCGGCTCCCTGGCCAGGACGGAGGCTACCGGTTATGGCCTGTTGTATCTCACCGCGGAAATGTTAAAATGCAACGGCAAGGACATCGCCGGCAAGACCATTGCGGTGTCGGGCGCGGGCAATGTGGCCATCTATGCCATCCAGAAAGCGCAGCAGCTGGGCGGAAAGCCTGTGACATGTTCCGATTCCACCGGATGGATCTATGACCCGGAAGGAATCGATGTGGCGCTGCTGAAAGAGGTCAAGGAAGTGAAGCGTGCAAGACTTACCGAGTATGCGGCTGCAAGACCCGGCGCCCAGTACCATGAGTGCGCTGCCGGAAGCAATGTATGGACTGTGAAGTGTGATATCGCGCTTCCCTGCGCAACGCAGAACGAGCTGGATCTGGAGGATGCAAAGGCTCTGGTCGCAAATGGCTGCTTCGCGGTGGCGGAGGGCGCAAACATGCCTGCCACCATGGAGGCAACCGAGTATTTCCAGGCAAACGGCGTGCTGTTCTGCCCCGGCAAGGCATCCAATGCGGGCGGCGTGGCTACCTCCGCTCTGGAGATGAGCCAGAACAGCGAGCGTCTCAGCTGGACTTTTGAGGAAGTGGATTCCAAACTTCAGAGCATCATGGTAAATATCTTCCACAGCCTGGATGATGCGGCGAAAAAGTACGGAATGGAAGGCAACTATGTGGCCGGAGCCAATATTGCCGGGTTCCTGAAGGTTGCCGAGGCCATGACAGCGCAGGGAGTTGTATAAGATACGTAAATGACATCATTCCGGCAGAGGCAGGAATGTGAAAACAGGAACAGAAAGGCGGGATGCCGGGCAAGTGATCTGCTGCGGCATCCCGTTTTTGACGAAAGATATATACGGAACGTGATTGCGTTATGTTGTCTGTGATGCGTTGTTCTCTGCTGTGAGCTGCAGTATCTTTTTCATATCGGCGATCAGCTCTCTGGAATAATTTTCGGCCTGCCAGTAAATCTGCTCCGCATCCGAATACTTCCCGTTGTGAATAGCGTCAATAACTGAGGAACCGAATTTATGGAACTTCTGATGCTTGGGGCCAAGGTTGTTCCAGATTGGCAGCACGCCCGGAATGTCCGGTGTCAGCGCATAGTAAAAGTGACCGAAACCGCATTTTGAAGAATCCAGCTGAAGCGGTATGACGCTTTGGGTATCCACCATTTTTCTCAGATTTGCCAGCCAGGTCTGGTGGGAGGAAACCGCGTTCTGCATGTACTGGGCAAACTCTTTGTTTTCCAGATGGAAGAATGCATCCTGGGTCATGGTTCCCATCTGTTTGAGGCTGTCATCCAGTGTTCTCTCTATGCCTGCCACAGGTTTTGCCGCCTCAAATAAGTCCTCCCCTACCTTGCGCATAAAGTCGGAGCTTTCCATCAGCTGGTTCTGCATTTCCGTCATGGAACTGCTGATCTCTTCACTGACTGCGGCTATGGAACTCATGGACTCATTGACTTTGGAGACATAGTTCTGGCTTTCATGGTTCAGTTCCCATACATTCTTGATCTTCTCGGTCATGGTGAGCAGTGATTCGATGGTATGGGAGGAACTCTGGACACTTTTCTGGGAAGCGGTCTTTATGTTCTTGACAAAGGATTCCATATTGGACGTCAGATTCTGAGTCTCCTGGGACAATTCTCTGATCTCATTGGCAACTACGGAAAAGCCTTTTCCTGCTTCCCCGGCTCTTGCGGCTTCCACGGAGGCGTTCAATGCCAGCAGATTGGTCTGCATGGAAATGGAACCGATTCCGGAGATCACACTGCTGATATGCTGAACCAGGTCTACCAGCTCATCCATATCCTTCTGCATTTCCCGGGAAATGGCGATGGTCTGTTCGGAAAGTTCCTTGATGGCTGTCAACTCGTTCTGACCGGCCTCTATTTTCTGATAGACTTCGTCTGTGGCACCGGAGACTTTGACAATGGTGTTAGTCAGCTCTTCCTGCTGATTGTTGGAGGTACCCAGGGAGGAGCCGAAGATGGCTTCCGTGGCATTGGTGACCTTTTGGGAAATATCGATAATCTTTTCTGTCTGATGCTGCATGGTCAGATCCAGGGAGCTGATCTGCATGACGGCATTGATGTTTTTCTCGAAAATCTCGGTAAACTGCTTTCTTCCCTTCAGAAGTCGCTGATAGATGCCGCTCAGCTCCGGTTCCCGGGAGTAATCGGTGTCTTTCAGTTCAGAGACGGCTTTCATCAGTATTGCTTTTCTTTTTTTGATTGCCATTTTATTTCCTCATGTCTTTCTTTAGAATATTTTTCATTCTAATCATGGTTATACTTCCATGATACGGAATTTTGGAATTTTTGCAAGCATTTTTGTTATTTTTATCGTGGATATATTTGTTATATGCGGTTTTTCGACGAAGTGTGAGCAGAATCTCAGACGGATCTGTCTGTCCCGGCATTTCATCGGAGGCCCTATCTGTGCTTTGCTGCCTCGGCTCATGGATTGGCTGCGCAGCCAGGCGGCATGTGGGAAGTATGAATTGTAATTATGGATATGGATAAAAAGAGCCGGATGTGATATAGTTATACTGGTATGGATTCAATGAAAAGGCAGGAGTGAGGCGATGGCGGCAAAAAAATGTTACGCGGTGAGAAAGGGACGGGAAACGGGTATCTTTTACGACTGGGATGCATGCAAAGCAGTTGTGGAGGGATATCCGGGAGCAGAATACAAGGGCTTTGTGAGGATTGGGGATGCGGAAGCATACCTGGGATCAGAAGGAAAGACGTACGGAAAAGACGAATCTTCCGGGGCAGGCGGGCATTTTTCCGGGAACCGGAGCGCGGAAGCGGATCCAGGGAAAAAGGGCTCAGAACACATACAGGGCGCAGACCGTGGAAAGGCGGAGTCGGGAAATGCCGTGGGTTCAGGCCGGCGGACTCGGAATGGGGTAGTTCCGGACAGGACCGGAGGAGAGGACGGTTTACAGGACAAAGCGGAAACGGAGCAGATAAATGCCTGTCCGGAGGAATGTCCGCCTTCAGGTACATTGCTTGCCTACGTGGATGGCAGTTACGATCATTCCCTGAAAAAATATGCCTTTGGCTGTGTATTCATCCTGCCGGACGGAAGAATCAAGACCAGGCATGGCAATGGGGATGATGCCCGGTCTCTGCAACAGCGAAATGTGACAGGTGAGATGCTGGGGGCAATGTACGCTGTAAGGACTGCCATGGTAAGCGGCTTTTCGAAGATTGAGATACGGTATGATTATGAAGGGATAGAGAAATGGGTCACCGGAGCATGGCGTTCCAGGACGGAGCTGACCCAAAAATATGCGCACTCCATGCGTCGGTGGGGAGAAAATATCACAATCTGCTTTACCAAGGTGGCGGCGCATTCAAATGTGTATTATAATGAAATGGCGGACAGGACAGCAAAGGCCGGGCTGCGGGAGGGCGACGGCATCCCGACAGTGTGCAGGGTAGAGGAACTGTGATCTGGAAAATCGCCAGAGGAAGGCTTCGGCAGGGCGGCGGATGCATGCGGCCGGAACCGCTGTCCCGGCCGGCGGATGCCGCGTTTGTGTAAGGTGGGATCAGAGCCGGTAAATGAACGGGACAGCGATATAGAATGCGGAACCGGAAACGAGGAAAAAATGGAACAGGTCAGATTAAACAAATATCTCGCTCAATGCGGCATCTGCTCCAGAAGGGATGCGGACAAACTGATAGACAGCGGAGCAGTGCTTGTGAACGGACAGCGGGCGGAGCGGGGGATGCAGGTAACGGGGCAGGACGAAATACAGGTGTCGGGAAAAAAGGTATATGCCGCGCGGAAGCCGGTGGTGCTGGCATTTTACAAGCCTTTCGGAGTGACCTGTACAGAAAGGGATGCTCATGCAGAGAGGATCATATCCGACCTGGTGAAATATCCGGAGCGGGTTACCTATGCCGGACGGCTTGATAAGGACTCGGAGGGGCTGCTTTTACTTTCCAACGACGGCGGTCTTATCCAGGCCATGATGAAAGGGGCAAACCGCCATGAGAAAGAGTACCTGGTGAGGGTGGACAGGGAGATTGGGCCGGATTTCACGGAGAAAATGGCCCGTGGAGTTTTTCTGGAGGAACTGCAGCTCACAACCAGAGAATGCATTGTGGAAAAAACCGGGAAATGTACGTTCAGGATAGTGTTGACTCAGGGAGTCAACAGACAGATCAAGAGAATGTGCAGAGCCTGCGGCTGCCGGGTAAGGGAGCTGAAGCGTGTCCGGGTCATGCATGTAACGCTGGGGGATCTGAAACCCGGGGAATACCGGGAACTGGACGGCAGGGATGTGGAACGCCTGTACAGGGACTGCGGATTGACGTTTCCGTCACGGGACTGAGGAGAGATTTTGGACGGGACGATGCCATGGATAGAACAGGATCAGGATTTTAAGGTACCCGCAACGGGAATTTCGGCAGGAAAGCCAGCGGTATGCCAGAAAGAAAAAGGATGGTTGAAGGAAGGATGCAGGCTGAAAAGACAGTAAAAACGCAACGTATGAAAGAACTTGCGGCGGTTTTAAACAAAGCTTCCAGGGCTTACTATGCGGAAGACAGGGAGATTATGAGCAATCTGGAGTACGATGCCCTGTATGAGGAACTGGAGGGTCTGGAGAAAGAGACGGGAATTGTGCTGGCCAACAGTCCTACGGTGAATGTGGGATATGAGGCTGTGGAGGAACTGCCCAAAGACAGGCATGAGGCTCCCATGCTGTCACTGGACAAGACGAAAAGACGGGAGGAACTGCGGGACTGGCTGCAGGAACATCCGGCGGTTTTAAGCTGGAAACTGGACGGCCTGACAATTGTGCTGACATACCGTGAGGGAAAGCTGGAAAAAGCGGTTACCAGAGGAAACGGCGAGACCGGCGAGGTGATCACGAATAACGCGAAGACATTTGTGAACCTGCCGCTTGCCATTCCTTTTCAGGGAAAGCTGGTTCTGCGCGGGGAGGCGGTGATCAGCTATTCCGATTTTGAGAAGATCAATGCGGGAATAGAGGATGTGGATGCAAAATATAAGAATCCCAGAAATCTTTGCAGCGGTTCCGTGCGGCAGCTGAATAATGAGATAACGGCGCGGAGAAATGTGAGATTTTATGCGTATTCGCTGGTCAGCGCAGCAGAAAGAGGTGCTGACGCAGAGGATGCCGTGGGCAGGAACCTTTTTGCGGGCTCAATAGATTCCGTGGAGTCACAGTTTGATTTTCTGGAGCGGCAGGGCTTTGACGTGGTGGAGCATTATCTGGTAGATGAGAGTACGATTCTGGACACCGTTGCGCTTTTTGAGAGAAAGATAGAGAGTAATGATATTCCTTCCGACGGCCTGGTGCTGATCTATAATGATGTTGCATACGGACAGTCCTTGGGGCGGACGGCGAAATTTCCCAGGAATTCCATTGCTTTCAAATGGGCGGACGAACTGTGTGAGACTACTCTGAAGGAGATTGAGTGGAGCGCCAGCCGGACCGGACTTATTAACCCGGTGGCGATCTTTGAACCGGTGGAACTGGAGGGAACTACGGTGAGCCGGGCTTCCGTTCACAATATCAGTATTCTGCGGGCGCTGCGGCTGGGCATAGGAGACCGCATCACCGTTTATAAAGCGAATATGATCATTCCGCAGATTGCGGAAAATCTGACTGCCAGGGAGCTTGGAGAGGCGGATTCCGGAGAAGAGACGTCTGATGAAGAACCCGGGATGCAGGAAGAAGCTCCCGTTGAAAGTGTGGAAGGTGTAGAGGCCGATGCCGGGATTGAAAAGCAGCAGGCGCCGGAAGAGACCGATACAGGGAAGGAAGAGCAGGCAGCGGAAAAAACTGATGCAGCGAAAGAAAAGCAGAGGACAGGAAGAAAATTGGTAGAAATTCCGCAGTTTTGCCCGGTGTGCGGCGGGAAAACGCAAATACGGCAGGTGAATGACGTCCAGTCGCTTTATTGTACAAATGAAAAGTGCGCGGCAAAACAGATTAAGTCCTTTACCCTGTTTGTCAGCAGAGATGCCATGAACATAGACGGACTGTCGGAGGCGACGCTGGAAAAGTTTGTGGATATGGGATTCATTCATGAATTTGCGGATCTGTTTCATCTGGACAGATATCGGGAACAGATTGTGGAGATGGAGGGCTTCGGAGAGAAATCTTACAAAAATCTGGTCGAAAGCGTGAACCGGGCCCGGAACACTACATTGCCCAGGGTGATATACGGTCTGGGGATTGCAAATATTGGTGCGGCCAATGCGAAGATGCTCTGCCGTTTTTTTGACCACGATCTGAAACGGATGCAGGAGGCGGACGTGGAGACATTAAGCGCCATAGACGGTGTGGGAGAGGTTATCGCCACAGCATTTGTGAATTATATGAGAGAGGAAGAAAACCTCCGGAAAATAGAAGCTCTGGTCAAGGAACTGCAGATTGAGATACCGAAGGCAGAGGAAGGAGGCCAGACCCTGTCCGGGCTGAGCTTCGTTATCACAGGTTCCCTGAAGCGCTTTGCCAGCCGGAATGAGCTGAAGGAAGCCATTGAGTCAAAAGGGGGAAAAGTGACGGGAAGCGTCACCGGTAAAACGACCTGCCTGATCAATAATGACGTCAATTCCGCTTCTTCCAAGAATAAGAAGGCAAGGGAGCTGGGAATTCCTGTTTTGTCCGAGGCGGATTTCCTGGAGCAGTATGATATGGAGGCGGCAGCGGAGAAGGCTGCAGGCGTGTAGAGCGGGGGAGTGTGCCGCCGCAGGCTGTGGGTAATATGGATTGTGGATGATCCATGCTCACAGCCGATACTGTTTTATGTAAAAAGTATAATGATTTGACGTTTTTTCAGGCAGGACAAAGAAGGAAAACGAGTACAAATAAAAAAGATGCAATGGCTGTATCCTGTGCCATTGCAGGGAGGAGCAAAGATGCCGATCAAGACGCAGCGGGATTTGCCCGCAAAGGAAATTCTGGAAAATGAGAATATATTTGTTATGGATGAATTCCGTGCCATGCATCAGGACATACGTCCGCTGGAGGTACTGATCCTGAACAATATGCCCATGAAGCAGGATACAGAGCTGCAGCTTCTGCGGGCACTGTCCAACACACCACTTCAGGTGGATGTGACATTCATGAATGCCAGAAGTCATCTGTCCCAGAATACATCAGCCAATCATCTGAATAAATTCTATGTTACATGGGATGACATAAAGGACAGGAATTATGACGGAATGATCGTAACCGGGGCGCCGGTGGAGGATATTCCTTTTGAGGAAGTGGATTACTGGCAGGAAATCTGCGATATTTTTGACTGGGCTGAGACGCATGTGACTTCTACGCTTCATATCTGCTGGGCGTCTCAGGCCGGGTTCTACCATTATTACGGAATCGACAAGAAAAAGCTGCCGCAGAAGCTGTTCGGCATATACGACCACAGGGTGAGAAATCGGAAGATCCCGTTGGTGCGGGGCTTTGACGACATTTTTCCCGCACCCCAGAGCCGGCATACGGAGACTCCGGCGGAGGCTATCCATGCCTGCAGGGAGCTGACTGTGCTGGCGGAGTCTCCGTATGCCGGAGTATATCTTGCCATTGCCGGGGAGGGGAAGAAGATCTTTGTGACAGGCCATCCGGAATATGACAGATATTCTCTGAACAATGAGTATTTCAGAGATTTGAATAAGGGTCTGCCCATTCAGATCCCATATCATTATTATCCGAATGACGACCCGAAGGAGAAGCCGCTGCTCCAATGGCGCTCCCACAGCAATAACCTCTACAGCAACTGGCTGAATTACTACGTCTATCAGATGACGCCCTACGAGCTGGGAAGTGGAGGGAAAAGTCAGTAAACATGCGGGTTCTCCTTTTATTTATGAAGGGAGGCAGATAAGAAATGTTTATAAAGGATATTGAATGTACAAAAGATACGCTATCCTGGGGTATGCTGATGCGCCTGTATATGGGAAGGGAAGAAGGATTAAGCCTGGAAATTCTGTGTGTATTGGAAGGATAAGGCGGCAGTCCGCTCCATCCAGACAGGAGTTTTTTTCGGTGAGGCAGGTTTATGTGAAGGACTGGAAGTATCCGGCAGGGGCATTTCATGGGGCAGAGGGCGGGCCGTGCTGAGGATGGCAGAAGGCACGGCGGCATTAAGGCTGATTAAAATCTGAGTTGTGGTAAGAGTGGCTCCCTTTAGACAGGGACTGGAAGATGAAGATTCTTATTTAAAGGGAGCCCTTTTAACTGGCAGCAGGGGATTACAAAATACTGTTCTGGGCTGTGTGTGGAATAAAGTATGTGGTTTTGTATGGAAACAGAGGAACTGGCTGCCTGTAGTCTCCAGCAGGATATCGAGGTCTGTATAATGTTTATTTTTTGGTGCTTTCAAAATATAAGTAGAGAAAGCATGGGAAATATTGGGGTAAATATTTTTAGATTCGCTTAAATTTAGGATTGAAAAATGAGAGAGGTTTTGGTATAATGAATTCATAAATATGAACAAAGTGTGAACAGCCCATTTTTGAGGCTTAAAAAGCTAATTTTCAGAATATTCTGTGAATTACCCGTAAAAATGGGTTCTGGAAGCCAGTATTTATGCGGGTTTCCAGACCTGACCGTAGAAATGAGAGTGGCCCGTTATAGGGTATTGACACAATTCTTTTGCAATTCTTACGTACAGTACCTTGGTTTTGGGATGAGAATGCGTATGAAATGATGTAGGCCGCTGGAATAAGTCAGCGGCCTGACTTGTTGGTATAAATGTAGTATCTTGAAATTTGTCTGGCTGCAGGAAGATAAAAATAAATCTGTTTATTTTAAATTGCTCTGTGACAGGATGTATTCCTGTAGTGTTTCCCTGGGGATTTTCCAAACCTTTCCAATCCGGAAGCCCTTTAGCTCTTTCTTTTCCAATAGCTCATACACCTTGTTCTTCCCGATGAACAAAGCTTCCGCTACGTCAAATTTCGCTTGCAAGCGGGGCAGCAGGGAGAATAGTATCAGGGAGTCTGACAGATGAATCAATGAGAACAGACATATGCAAAAAGAACAGTCATTGTTTTTATATGCATTTTATCAAGTATAAAAAAACTTGTAGCCATTGTAATTGTAAGTTATAATGATAATGAAGAGAAAGCTGCTATCTGAAAATGACAGCTGGAGGCAGGCATATCAGAATAAGGATGTTACCAGTGAGGCACTGCAGCAGGAAGCAGGGGGAGGAAGCTCAAAGCATGGGATTTTATTTAAACAGCAAAAAGCCGTTTCTGATGTTTCAGGAAGAGGCTTTATCTGTGTATTTTGTCGACAAAACAGATATCTTAAAGGAACTGGTTCCGATTGTGTCATCAGGAAAGGATGCAGCCGGAGAATCTGTGGCTGAAAAGGGACATAAATATGTCTGTATAGCCAGGCCGAGAAGATTTGGAAAGACTGTAATGGCGAACATGATTTCGGCCTACTTTGGGAAAGGGACAGACAGCAGCGGAATCTTCGGAGGGCTGAAAGCAGCGTCTTTTACATGGTACGAAGAGCATCTGAACAGGCATAATGTCATTCATATCATGCTCAATGAAATGCCAAATAAATGCGATTCCTACGAGGATTACCTGACAAGGATATCAAACCTTCTTCTGGACGATCTGGCTATGGCGTATCCGAATATCCGTATCAGGGAAGGCGAAGCTTTGTGGGATGTCTTTAATAAGATTGTGGAATTTGGGGAAGCCGATAAATTTATCTTTGTGCTGGATGAATGGGATTTTATATTTCATCGTAAGTTTATTACGGAAGCAGACAAGGCGGCTTATATTGGATTTCTGAACAATCTGCTGAAAGACCAGCCTTATGTGGAGTTTGTGTATATGACAGGAATTCTTCCCATATCAAAGTATTCCAGTGGTTCCGAACTGAACATGTTCTTCGAATACACTATAGCTACCAAGGCAAGGTACAGCGAATATTTCGGGTTTACAGAAGAGGAAGTGGACGGGCTTTATCAGCGTTACCTGAAAAACGTCACATCCCCAAATGTAGACAGGGACGGGCTGCGTTTCTGGTATGATGGCTACCAGACCATGTCCGGGATAAGGCTGTATAATCCGCGGTCTGTTGTGGGGGCATTGAGTGACAATCAGCTGGCGAACTATTGGACCAGTTCCGGTCCTTATGATGAGATCTTTTATTACGTAGAACATGATGTAGATGAATTGCGGGATGATATCGCATTGATGGTGTCCGGAACCCCGGTTCCGGCAAAGGTGCAGGAATATGCGGCAACATCGATGAAACTGACAACAAAGGATGAAATCTTTTCGGCAATGGTAGTATATGGTTTCCTGAGCTATAAAGATGGCTTTGTATCCATACCAAATAAGGAATTGTTGGATAAATTTGCTGATATGCTGCGGAAAGAGCCGTCCCTGGGCTATGTACACCGTCTGGCGAGGGAATCCGGAAGAATGCTTCGGGCGACAAAATCAGGGGATACAAAGACGATGGTGGATATTCTGGAATATGTGCACAATACAGAAAGCCCGTTGTTATGTTACAGTAATGAGGCAGAACTGGCAGCAGTGGTCAGGTTGGTTTATCTTGAAGCGCGGGATACCTATCAGATTGATCGGGAGGATAAAGCCGGGATTGGTTATGTGGATTTTATTTTCTATCCGTTACATGCAGAAGACGATTGTATTATACTGGAACTAAAGGTTGACCATACTGTGGAGGAAGCAATAGCACAGATAAAAGGCCGGAATTATGCATTGAGATTCCAGGGGAAGCTTGGGGAGAGAGTAAAGTACAGAGGACGCATTCTTGCTGTAGGTATTGCCTATAGCAGGGAAGATAAAAAGCATGACTGCAGGATAGAGGTCCTGCGCGAGGCGATATAAGTGTTGATTAGCGCTTTCCAGATGGGGTAAAAGAGGGGTACGCCCGATTTCACAGAGGGGTAAAGGAAAGGCAGAAGTACTGAAGTCCCCGGGAAAATGGCGCTCTCACAGCAATAACCTCTACAGCAACTGGCTGAATTACTACGTCTATCAGATGACGCCCTATGAGCTGAGGAGTGGCGGGAAAGGCCAGTAAACATGTGGCTTCCCGCTTTTGGGTTGAGAGGGCTGTTTCTCTGAAATGCCCCGTTTTTTTACCATGATTTTGGCATGATAGAGATTTCAGACTACAGAAAAATATCTGGGCAAAGAAAACCAGTCAGATGAATGAATATTCCAGGGAGCGTTGCTGCTGTCGGGCAGCCACCCTTATAAAAGGCTTTCGGTGCCTTATCGATTCCATGTCCGTCTGGCGCCGGGAAATTTATTTCCATCCATAGGAGATCATAATGCCTGTGGCCTTGGTGAGGGCTGCCTGTCCCTGATGTTTTTTCAGATATCTCACAATACCGTTCATTTGACGGCAATAATCTTCCGCCTCTTTCCGGGTCATGCCGTGATTCATGAAGTAGGCGATGTTTTCCTCGATTTCCAGATCTGTCTTCTCGTCGTTCCAGTGGTCTGCGTTGATGACGCTTTCCATCAGCTCTCTGTAGTCCGGCTGATCCGGTTCCAGGAAAGTGACCCTGTCGTTCATCCGGCAGGACACGTTCTTCAGTCCGGCGGCTTTCATGTAATGGGGGATCTTCATGGCGATGGAATAGTCACGGTTCTGCTTTTCCAGTTCCGTCTGCCACAATTTTTTCAGTCCCTCATGCCGGCACAGCCCCATATAATCCATGCCGTTTATATACAGTCCGTCCGCTTCGAACTCCCGGTTGCATTCCAGACTCACCAGAATACCGCCTGGTTCCACGAAACCTGCCATTTTTCGAAGAAGGGTTTCTCCGTCATTTACATGCCGAAGAAGGGCCTGACTGATGACCAGGGAATATTTGTCCCTGGTTTCGAACTCCAGAATATCCGAGAGGATGAACCGGGCCTGAATGCCTGAATTCCGATAATATTTTTCCGCAGCTTCGATCATGTTTTTGGAAAAATCAATTCCTGTATATCGGCTGCCAGGGGGGAGCAGGGGCATCATCAAAAGCCCCAGGGCGCCGTAACCGCACCCGCAGTCCAGGACGGTGACAGCTTCCCGGATGTTCCACACATCCCGGATCAGGAAAGCCATATAATCCTGGTTCCACATGGTTTTCCGGGTCTGAACCAGGTATTCCAGTCTGTGCTCCCAGAATTCCGCGGTACCGGAGTTTGAGGGCTTGTAGGTTTCCTCCAGCGGCACCAGGCCCAACAGTGCGTCCACGGACACGCCGAAGTAAGCGCTGATATGTGGCAGCATGGCCAGGTCGGGCCAGGTGGTGCCGTTTTCCCATTTGCTGATGGTCTGATAGGATACATTCAGGACTTCTCCCAGTTCCTGTTGAGTGAGATTATGCTTTTTGCGCAGCTCCGCCAGTTTGAAGTTGATCATTTTTCTTGCCTCCTTTTCGCTGTTTTCCATTGGATCAATAGAGCCATTGGCTGATCACAGAATTGATTGTACCATGAGAGGCGGCATCTGTCTTTCGGCGATTTGGCGAATGGATTCTCCGCTATAGCCGCTTCCGGTATTCCCGGGGACAGGTCCTGTAATAGCTGCGGAATGCGGAGGAAAAATGCTCCGGAGAGGAATACCCCAGTTCCTCCGCCACGGAAGTGATGCTTTTGGATTTATCGGAAAGCAGGATGGCAGCGGCAGACATTTTGGCTTCTGCCTTTTTTTGCTGGAAGGATTTGCCGTAGCAGGCCAGCAGGAGCCGCTGGGTCTGCCTGGGGCTGCGCCGGAGTCTGCGGGCCAGTTCCTCCAGGGACAGGGAGCGGTATTCATAGAGGAAATATTCTTCTATGATGACGGAAGTCAGGTCGGAGGGATTGTTCCGGGCAGGGGCAGGCGGGACGAGACCCGTGTTTTTATAGTTGCGCACAAGGTAGATCAGCAGTTGGGAGAGGAGCAGTCTGGCCTGGTCCAGGTACCCGATGGGGCGGCGTTCCAATTCGTGGAAAAGCTGCCTCATGAGGCCGTGGATGCCCTGGGTATCCGTTCCGAACCAGAAAGGCGTGGAAAGAAAGCTCTCCATCACAGGGGAGCTTTCCTTTCCCAGAGAGGCTTCCCGTATCTTCAGATAAACACAGTACTCCTCCATGGGTTCTTCGGGCACGGGTGTCTGGGCATGCTCCACATGGGGGCCGGTGACAAAAAGCGTATTCGGCACAATGTGAAAAAAGTACCGTTTGACGTCAATTTGCCGTATCCGGAAGGGATATAATGGATTTCATAGCTGCCGCTTCCGTGGCTGTGGGAGGGAATGGTCCGCTGAAAGCGCTCACAGGTCATATTGACGGCCTGGACAGGGACGCCTTCTAAGGAAAAAGCGAGGTTCAGGTTAAGCCGGTTCGGATTCATGGGGCGGAGTCCTTTCATTTTTTGATTCAGATAATTATAGCGGCAATGCTACTCCCGATCTGAAACATTTGCCGGATGAAATGTGTAACGAGTGAGCGCCGCTGCAATGCAGAACAGAAAATGGTAAATGATTGCGCTCACGAGTATCGGTGCCATGAATTTAGGATAACACATTGTCTGCTGTTTATCACCATATTTTTTCCTTTCGGCAGCTATGCTGTCTCTGGCTTGTCACGCGAAGAGCGCATGAAAACCCCCTGCGGTGGCAGCGCGTGAAAGCAGCATTTGACCCAAATTGCGGCAAAAGATATAAAAACACGACATTTTTATAAAAAAGACGGCGGATATCATGCTTAAAAACAGGTTCCGGTTTGTATATAATCAAGATAGTCGAACATCTGCCCGGGCAGCCTGTACACGGCGGCAGACAGGGAGAGAAGCTTACAGGAAACAGGAAGAATTGCAGGCACAAAAGCCTGCGGAAAGTGAGGAACATAATGGCGGTAAAGATGTTGATGAAGGGGGCGGTGCTGCCGGGAGACAGCACGGTGGAACTGAAGGATTTCGAAGTGCCTGTGCCGGGGCACGGACAGGTTCTGGTGCAGACCAAAGCCACCACGATCTGCGGCAGCGATATCCGGTGCATTTACAGAGAGCACACCGGGAAAGGGCCGGAAGGGTATATTCCGGGCATGGTGGCAGGCCATGAGCCCTGCGGTGTCATCGTGGAGGAAGGGGAAGGCCTGAAGCGGTTCAAGAAGGGCGACAGGGTGATCGTGTACCATATCTCCGGCTGCGGGGTCTGCAATGACTGCCGGAGGGGTTACTATATTTCCTGTAAGAGCAGGTTCCGGCAGGCATACGGATGGCAGCGCAACGGGCAGTATACGGCGCAGTAAAATATGGTTATCGGTTTATCGACTGTGCCTCGGTGTATCAGAACGAGAACAGGATCGGGGCGGCTCTGGCACGCCTTTTTGCGGAAGGGGAAGTGGAGCGGAAGGAGCTGTTCATCACATCCAAAGTATGGAACGATATGCACGGCCCGGGGCAGGTGGCAGAGTCCTGCAAAAAGAGCCTGGCGGATCTGGGACTGGACTATCTGGATCTGTATTTTGTCCACTGGCCCTTTCCCAATTACCATGCGCCGGGATGCAGCGGGGATTCCCGGAATCCGGATTCCAGACCTTTTTCTGTGGAGGAATTTATGGCAGTTTGGCGGCAGTGCGAGGAATTGGTGGAGAAGGGGCTGGCGCGCTGCATAGGCATGAGCAATATGACCATTCCGAAACTGGAAGCCGTCCTGCCTCTTTGCCGGATACAGCCTGCGGCGCTGGAGATGGAACTGCATCCTTCCTTTCAGCAGCCGGAGCTGTTTGCCTATGCCATGGAGCATCATATTCTGCCCATCGGCTACTGCCCCCTGGGCTCGCCCTCCAGGCCGGAGCGGGACAGGACGGCGGAGGATGTGGCGGACGGAGAACTGCCCGCAGTGGAAAAGGCTGCAAAAGCCCACGGCGTGCATCCGGCGCTGATCTGCCTGAAATGGGCGGTACAGAGAGGACAGGCGCCCATTCCCTTCTCCGTGAAGCCTGCCCAGTATGAGGCCAATTTAAAATGCGTCACGGAAGACCCTTTGACGGAAGAGGAGATGGAAGCCATCAGCCGGGAGGACAGAAACTGCCGCCTGATCAAAGGACAGGTGTTCCTGTGGGAAGGCGCAGGCGGCTGGGAGGATTTGTGGGATGTGGACGGCGTGATCAAGGGCTGATGGCCGCAGCTTATTTTCTGGCCAAAGTAGCCCAGAAGGTGGGAATCCCATGCTCGTGCAGGAACCCGGCACCGTTGGTGTCCTCATACATGTCCAGGAGCTGAAATCCTGCCTTCAACTGCCCCCGGATCTGTTCCTCCAGGGTATGGGAAAACTGTACACCGTCGTCACTTTCAGCCAGGTCGGCCATGAGAGAGTCGTCTTTCAGGGGATTGAAGGGAAGGGAATAACAGATTTCCCGCTCATTGCCGTCGGCAAAGAGGAAATTGATGCCATTGTCCAAACCTGCCATCAGCAGCCCGCCGGGTTTCAGGACGCGGTAGCATTCCCGCCAGATCGCCATCACGTCTTCCACATAGCAGTTTGAGACCGGGTGGAAGATCAGGTCAAAGGACTCGTTCGGAAAAGGAAGGGGTTTTGTCATGTCACCGCAGATCGCCTGGATCTGATATCCTTCCCGTGCCGCTACCATGTGCTCGCTCTCGATCTGGCGGGGAGAATAGTCCAATACGGTACAGTTTGCGCCAAGGGCAGCGAACAGGGGCATCTGCTGTCCGCCGCCTGAGGCCAGTCCCAGGACTTTGGCGCCGGAGAGAGCAGGATACCAGTCCCGGGGCACTGCTTTGGTGGGAGTCAGTAACATACTCCAGTCTCCCTGAAGGGCTGCGGCGTATTGCTCATGGGAGATGGGGATACCCCATTCCCAACCTTCTTCAATCCATTTGTCGATTGTCTGTGCATTGATTTCCGTATAATTCATGTGGTGCCCTCCTTGTATTTCAGCTTACCAGCTTTTTACGCTCATCCAACAGACGGCGATCATGACAGCTTCCAGGATCAGGCGGATGATATGATGTTGTATATGCACCTTTTTCAGGCGAATGCCGTTTAACAGCGTTCCGGCGGAGATGCCCAGCATTCCGGTCACCAAAAGCGGCATCAGGCTGTGGTTTTGGACGATGTAGAGCAGCGAGTACGCCAAAAGCAGCAGACATCCGGCTCCGATGCAGAGGGAAGAGCACATACCGCCCATGGAAGAGGAGCCGTCTGCCGGCGAAGCGTCCGCCATGGGCGAAGCGGTTTTGGAATGCTGCTTCCACAGGGCGAACAGCATTAATAGAGCATAGAATATGACCAGGATCAGTCCTGAGATTTTCATTATCAAAATAACCTCCCTATCCGCAGTCAGCGGATGTTTTCTTGTTTTATAGGAAAGTCCGTCCTATGAAGTAAACCCTTCAGGGGGTGGCGCAGTGCGATAAAGCGTTATCGCACGCAAACGCAGAGGAAGATATCGCTGTCGCGACGCGTTTGCGGCGCAGAATCCCGAAAGCGGGATTCTTATTCCTTCTTATTCCGGCTGCGTCAGTGCAGCGGCGTCTTTCCGGGGGGCTTCTCCTCCCGGCTTTCCCTCTTATATTCCAGAATATCCCCGGGCTGGCAGTCCAGCACATCGCAGATTGCTTCCAGGGTGGAAAAACGGATGGCGCTGATTTTCCCCGTCTTCATTTTGGATAGATTTACATTGGCTACTCCCACCTTTTCCGACAATTCCTTCAGCGACATCTTTCGGTCCGCCATAACCCGGTCCAGTCTCATGATGATCGGCATGTTATCACCTCACAGAGTTTCGTCCGACAATTGCTGCAGATCGCATCCATACTCAAAGATCAGAGAGAGACAATAGAGGATTATCCCCATAAACAAACCCATCAGATTGACGTTCCAGGACGGCGCGCCGATGGTATAGTGATCCACCAGGGCATCGGAGCAGCTTCCCAGGAGGCCCAGCAGAAGGGATATGACAGCCGTTTTCCGGATCAGGAGGGCATTGGGGCGGGAGAAAGGCAGCCCGTTTGCCGCTATGTTGCGGAAAATGGAATATACGAAAAACAGAATAAAGGTTATCAATCCGGATTCTGCCAGCATAAATCCAAACAGGAGCAGCAAAGACCAGGGAGCAATGCGGATCACAGTGCCGTTGTTGGCTGTGACATCAAAGGCGGAGAGGAAAGAACTCCGGGTCTCCTGGCCTGAAAACAGAAGGATGCAGATTGCAGTGAGGGCCAGAGCCGCCACTGCGCCGGATAAGAGACTGCCTGCCCTGAAAAGGATTGAGGCTCTCCTTCCTGTGGTTTGGATTTTCAGCTGTGTGTCATTCATATAAAACCTCCTCTTTTTATGACATGAGATGTCGCTGCGGCGACGTATTTTCGGCGCAGAATTTCGTAAGGAACTGTAGGAAAATTATCGCTCAAAATTTAAAGCCTTTTATAATGTAAGACCACCCATGATGTGGGCCTACGTATTCAATGTCAATTGCATCAATGCTTTCGTCAGTCACTTTAATACCCGTTTCATAAACATTTTTGTCAAGCATACATGCAACAGACAGTCCATTCCCTGTGGTAGTAGACTGGATTAAGTTTACAGCGGTCTGGACATCAACCAGCGGTTTTCCCTGCCAGTGTTTTGTGATGTAACAGAAGAGCCGGTGTTCAACCTTATTATATTTGGATGTTCCTGGCGGGTAATGGATGACCTCAATTTCCTTATC
>CAJUFB010000031.1 GCA_910585805.1 uncultured Acetatifactor sp. | reverse complement strand
ACAGGTCCACATCATGGATGGGCATACATCATAAAAGGCTTTAAACTTTAAGCGAAAACCGCAGTTTCTGCTTGTTGGGGTAGCACCCCAAACCCTTTTTCAGCCCCGTGGCCGTGGCTGGCTGCGCGTTCAGTTCCCGAACAGGAATTCTTGTATGCGGGTTAAACGGCACTGGAAAGAGTACACTGGGAAAGGCTCTTGCAGAGAGGTTGCATTTTCATTTTATAGATAATGAAGACTTGTATTTTCCTAAAATAGACCCTGCTTATATCTATGCAGCTCCACGTACTCGTAAAGAGGTTGAAAAACTTCTACTCAATGAAATTGAAAAACATGAAAATTTAGTTTTTGCGTCTGTAAAGGGTGATTATGGAGAAACTATTTATCCTTTTTTTCAATATGCCATATTGATTGATGTTCCCAAAGACGTTCGGATGAAACGTGTCTGTATGTCAAGAAATATTTTTAAGAAGAGAACGGCTGAAGAGAACGGCATACCGCATGCGGAAATAAAACATGGAAAAGGATTGACTGGACATTCGGAAAATAGTATATTTTATGTAAGTGTTTACATGCTGGATATGATTCCAGCCAGCGCGGATATCAGGAAGAAAATGTGAAGGAGGCTGAAAATGTCAGGAATGTTTATGCGTTTTCCGAAAGGAAGGGCAAAGGCGCTCACATTGAGCTATGATGATGGTACAGAACAGGACATCAGGCTGATTCGGATCATGAACCAGAACGGTTTGAAGGGTACTTTTAATCTGAACAGCGGAAGATTCGCACCGGAGGGAACCGTGTATCCGCCGGAGGAATTTCATCGTAAGCTGTCGGTCAGGCAGGTGAAAGAAGTGTATACAGACAGCGGGCATGAAGTAGCGGTACATGGACTGACGCATCCTTTTCTGGAGAAGCTGCCGGAGAGCATGGCAATGTGGGAACTGCTGAAAGACAGGGAGAATCTGGAAAATACCTTCCGGACCATTGTGCGCGGAATGGCGTATCCATTTGGCACCTGCAATGATACTGTGGTGGAATGTCTGAAGAAAGCCGGTCTGGTATACGGCAGAACGACTATTTCCAGCCATTCTTTCGATATTCCCGCAGACTGGTTCCGGCTGCAGGCAACCTGTCATCACAACGATCCGGAGCTGATGCCCCTGGTGAGAAAATTTATAGAAGAAATGCCTGCCCGTGAGCCATGGATGTTTTATCTCTGGGGACACAGCTTTGAGTTTGAAACAGGGGATAACTGGGAAGTGATCGAAGAATTTGCAGCCTTTGCAGGGGGGCATGAGGATGTCTGGTATGCTACGAATATCCAGATTCATGATTATGTTCAGGCATATTGGAGACTGGAATTTTCCGTGGACGGCAGACAGGTATACAATCCCACAGTGACAGAGCTTTTTTCGAAAAAGACGGGGAGATGTACAGCATTCTGCCGGGAGAGAAGAAGAACCTGTAAGCAGTTATTTTCCGACAATTTCTAAGATTATATTCCTGGCAGGAAGCGGCCGGATGGTCATTTGCCAGGAGCGTTGCCGTGCTCATGGTATATACTTAAGTGAAGTATCATATTCAGGGCAGTGCTGAGGTACAGGGATTTTATTTTATTATGAAAAGGAGAACAACGTATGAACAAGAGCGCATTCTATCAATTATCTTATGGGGTATATGTAGTCAGTACCTGGGACAGGGGGAGGGCCACCGGCTGCACGGCAAACAGTGCCATGCAGATTACCTCCAGTCCCGCAACCATTGCCGTAAGCATCAACCATGACAACTACACGAACCAGTGCATCCAGGACACCGGGAAGTTTGCCATTTCTATCCTGGGAGAGCATTCCAGCCCGGGCATCATCGGTACGTTCGGCTTCAAGAGCGGGAAGGATTGTGATAAATTTGACGAGGTGGAGCATACCGTAAAGGGATACCTGCCGGTGGTATCCGATGCCTGCGCCTATATTACCTGCGAGGTAGTGGATAAGATGGAGACATCCACTCACACCGTATTTTTAGGCAGGGTGCTGGATGCGGATATCCTGAAGCAGGACGAGCCCATGACCTATTCGTACTACCATAATGTAATCAAGGGAAAAAGCCCGAAGAACGCACCCACTTATACTGCATAACGCCAAAATTTACCGTACTGCACTGGTTAAACGCATATGGCTGGCGTTATGCAGTCTGGTTACTCGGAAATTATAACTGTTAAGCAGTATATATTGAGTAAGGAAGTGTCTGCAAATAACCGCTGCAAGCTCACAGCGAGTTTTATTGTATTTCCCGGTTTTTGCCTGTAAGCTGCAGCGGTTATCTTCCGGCAATTCTTAAGGATCTGGGCAGATGGCACATCCCCGTAAATACCGGTCTGGCGGGCTGACGGGGGACTCTGCAAACTGGCGGGGCAGGGGAGTAGAAGGGAGAGGCGGGCCCATGACAAGGAGTCAGATACCGGTATGGAGCGACAGCAGCCCGAGAACCGTACAGGCTGCTGCCATCTGCTAAAAACAATCAATTCCACACCAGGTTCAGAGAGCGGGGATGCAGGCAGGTGTCTTCTGCTGCGATCATATATTCCAGAGATTCTGTTCCGCGGTCAAAGAGCGTGTGGGTAAATTCCCCGGTTCCCGCTTTGGACTGACGAAGGATCAGGTAGGAAACATCCGCCGGAATCTCCAGCCGGGGCGTCTCTTTTTGGATCAGGAGCTCCAGCTCGTTACCGGACATGCTCTGCAGGACCTGATTTTCCCGGCTCATAAAAATAAGTTCCGTGTCTCCGGGGACATCTGCCGCAACAATCCGAACGGTATAGCGATAACTTTCCGTTTCTTCCGTTCCGCCGAAGCTTTCGCTTCTGGACTGGGCGATGCTCTGAGACCAGGAGCCCCCGTTCAGGGAATCCGAAGTAATTCCGCTTCCGGGCAGCAGATACAGGGTTCCGTCCGCCTGCTGGTAGACCGGATTGAAATAGTAGCTGCAGGGTCTGTCTGCAGGGACATATACAGACGCTTCCATATGGTTTTCATTATCGGAAGCGGTAAAGTGCGCGTCGGTAAAAATATCGTCGCTTGTGCAGTAACCAGTGGAAACCTGTGATGTCTCGTCCTGAATCCGCAGGTTGTAGATGCCGAATCCTTCCAGTCCGGGAAAAGATACCGGTATACTGAGGTCGTCCTGGTTGAAGATGCCGTAAATCCGTTCAGGTTCCTGCTCTTTTATGACGATTTCTCCATGAATGCTGACATCTATCTCAGGCATGCCCGGTTCGATATAGTTTTCCGTGATAAATATGCCGGCCAGACGGTCTTCGCCTGTCTGGGATTCCGCCAGGGCGAGAGGGACATCTGCGCGGGCCAGGAGAACGCCGCACAGGAAGAGGAGCGCTGTGGCGGACAGGATTGCGGCTGTTTTTTTGGTTTCCGGCGCTGCATTAACAGGTTCTGTTTCATATCTCTTTGCAGTCTCCGGAGTCGGTATTTCGTTATTATCCGGACGATTCGATGGTGTATTATTCATTTTTATGATGACCTGCTTTCTTTGTAAAATCATTGTTTTTGATACGGTTTTCATTGTTTCGGCAGCCATACGGATTTATTCTTTCACGGGGCTGATACCCTGCGTTTTGAGTGTATTATTCTGTATCCTGTTCCTCGTCCAGACTGCCGTCGAATTTTAAAATATCGCCCACATCGCACTGCAGGTAGTAGCATATTTTATTGATGGTGCCGAAGCGCACGCCCTTTGCCCTGCCGCTGCGCAGGATGGACAGGTTTGCTTCCGTGATGTTCACCAGCCGGCATAGCTCTTTGGAGGTCATGCGGCGTTCCTTCAGGATTTCATCCAGATAGATTCGTATTGCCATTTTACCTTCTTCCTTTATTGATACTCAAAGCCGAAATCATTTGCCGATTCGGGAAACTGCCTGCAGCCTGTTTCAGGGGTATACCTGCCGGAAGCGGAAGCCCGGGCGCTGCCCCGGAATATGCTCATATGCTCACCGGTATAATGGTGGCGGCTGAGGCGGAACCTGGACCGCCGGGAGTCAGATAAACATGTCGTTGTCTTCTTTCAGGCGCCTGCTCTCCAGGTAAAGAAGACTCAGGAGCCGGATTCCCAGCACTACGATGATCTCTGTCAACGGAAAGACAATGATGTGGGAGCTGCTTAAAAGGAACCTGGAAAAGATAAGCTGCAGGATACTGATGCCCACATTGCTTATCAGAATCAGCATCAGAAGCCGTCCGCTTGCGATGCGCAGTCTTTCCAGTCTGGCGAGGGTATCCTGACTGAAGGCGGCCCGTTCAAAGCCGCGCAGGAAACCGGCACCCATACCCAGCAATGCCAGTTCCGCCATTTTGGGCAGCAGTCTGCAAACAGCCTGCAGAATCAGGAAAAAGGTGCTGATATTCAGTTCCAGAGCGTTGGCGCCGGAATTGTTTTCGGTCAGGGCCTGACAGGATGCAATAAATTCGGCACCGCCCTGCAGCAGGGTTCCGATTGCCAGAACAAGGATATATGCATACAGAAGAAATCTGAAACCGGACATCAGATTACGGTATTCCGCTTTTTCGTAACGGATTATGCAGCGCAGCAGAATCCAGGTCAGCAGGAGGCTGTAGAGGACCGTCCCCAGGAGATATCCGGAAAAATCACCCATGGGTAAAGGTGACAGGTATACGTTCAGATAAGAAGGGTTGATATAAAACCACATGCTGACATAGAGCATCAGTGACAGAGCTGCCAGCAGGATGTCGGCTTTACAGCTGCGGCGGCGGATGTACAGGATGGCTGCCGCTGCCAGAGGAATTGCGCCGATGAGAAGAAACAGGATCCATGCCGCCGCATTGCCGACGGAGCCGGACAGGGAGAGCCTGCGCAGCGCAGTTCCCAGCTGTGCCCAGGGAAATGTGATGTATTTCATATTGCCTCCTTCAGAATTATTGTTTTACGATAATTTCGAGCTTATGATAACATGATAATTATTGTTTGTCAATCATTTTTTGGGATATCGCACCAAACGAAGCAAAGCCGGGGCAGACACTTTTCTTATTCCGAGAAAACAGAATGGTTTATGCAAAATGAAATCGAGGGGATTGCGCCGAGAAATAAAATGAATAAGCAGAAAAAAGACCTGCCGGAAAACAGCATTCCCACACGATAAACGTCAGTAATGATACGGCGCGGTATAGTTGTGAGAAAGCGACTGCTTTCCGGCAATTTGTTACAAATCCAGCTTCGGCGGAACATCCAGTTCATCCGGGACATATTTTCCGTTTTTCCTGCGCTGCCTGACGCATTCCGTCAGAAGATACTCAATCTGGCCGTTGACTGAACGGAAATCGTCTTCCGCCCAGGCGGCGATGGCATCATACAGCTTTGGGGACAGCCTCAAGGGCACCTGTTTCTTGCTATCAGCCATATTAATATAAACTCCCTGAATTGACTACGGGCTGTGCGTCATGGTTTCCGCATAATACCACAAGCAGGTTGGAGACCATGGCAGCCTTCCGTTCTTCATCCAACTGTACCACATCGTTCTGGTTCAGGCGTTCCAAGGCCATTTCCACCATGCCCACCGCGCCGTCCACAATCATCTTGCGGGCGTCAATGATGGCGGAAGCTTGCTGGCGCTGCAGCATGACCGCGGCGATTTCCGGGGCGTAGGCAAGGTAGGTGATCCTGGCCTCCACGATTTCGATTCCGGCTTCCTTTACACGGGTCTGGATTTCATCTTTGATCCGCAGGGCGACTACCTCGCTGGAACCACGTAGGCTTCCCTCATCCGCAACGCCGTCCCCTGTGGTGTCCACATTTGCCGCCACATCGTAAGGATAGATGCGGACCACATGGCGCAGGGCGCTGTCACACTGGAGGGACAGGAATTCCTTGTAATTGTCCACATTGAAAACCGCTTTTGCCGTATCCACAATCCGCCAGGTGACGGCGATGCCGATTTCCACGGGGTTGCCCAGGCAGTCGTTTATTTTCTGGCGGCTGTTGTTGAGCGTCATGATTTTCAGGGAAAGCTTCTTGCTGCCGTAGTCGCTGGTCATCGCATTGGCGCTCTGGACGCCGTTGACAAGGGCTGTCAGCCCGGTGCCGGGTTCCGACACATCCCCGCTCTGGCTCAGTCTGGTCCTGGCGGCCGGGTTCACGCCCACGCAGAAGGGATTGACGTAGTAGAAGCCGTTTTCTTTTAATGTGCCCACATACTTTCCGAACAGGGTCAGCACCAGGGCTTCCTGGGGCTTTAACACCTTCAGGCCAAGGAGGAAGATCCACCCGAAGGCGACGATCAGGATGCCGATCACAAGCCCTGCAATGTTCATGGCGCCGGGAGCCTGGTCCAGGCTGATGCCGGAGAGGATGATCATGGCTATGCCGATGATATAAACCAGAAGGATCAGCAGCAGTACGGACATACCGTTCTTTTTTCCGTTTAATACTTTTTCGTTCATAGAGAATGCCTCGCTTTCTTATGTCTGTGACAGTGATAGGAAACGGCAGTTTTGCCTGTGCCCGGGTGTGCTGCACATATCGTGCGCATGACGGCATTTCGGAATTCGGGTACAGGTAGCAAAGTCGTTTGCTATGATTTTGTTGATATTAAAATGATATCATATTGATTTTGTATTTGCAAGTGCTTTTTGAAAAAGATTCTGCTATAGGCCACATAATTTGGAAAGGGAACGGGCGGCGGTAGTACGGATTAGTCCGTCCCTGAATTTGCGGCAGACATTTCCGTGGAAGCCTTCTTCCTGAGCTTCTCCAGTTTATTCCGCTCCCGCAGCTCCGTGAAAAAGAGTTTCAGCAGCTCCGAGCATTCCTGCTCCAGGATGCCTCTGGTCACTTCGGCCTGATGGTTGAAACGGGCATCTTCCAGAATGTTCAGCAGGGAGCCGCCGCAGCCTGCTTTGGGATTCATGCAGCCCATGACCACTTCCGGAATGCGCGCCTGGATAATGGCGCCGGCGCACATCTGGCAGGGCTCCAGAGTGATATAGATGGTGCATTCTTCCAGACGCCAGTCGCCGATAATCTTGCTGGCTTTCCGGATGGCGGTGATTTCCGCGTGAGCCAGGGTGTTTTTGTCCGTGTTGCGCCGGTTGTAGCCCCTGCCGATGATCTTTCCCTGGTGGACGATGACGCAGCCGATGGGGACTTCTCCCAGCGCATAAGCTTTTTTCGCCTGCTTCAGGGCTTCTTTCATATATTTTTCGTGGATGATGTTTATGGCGGTCATGATGTTTTTCCTTTCCTGGTGCGGGTTGCTGTGTCTGCGGCGCATTTTTTGCTGATGTACATGGGTTGGGGCGTATTGCGTGAAATGTCCGGAAATTTGTCAAGGGGGATTTCACCCAAAAGATGAAATCCCCCGATAAACTGCAATTTTGCCGGGATATTTATTTTGTACCCGGGGCATTATATCACATCCAATCAGGAAAAACAATCTGCATTTTACTCCGTTCCGACTATCAGAACCGTCTGCATTTCTGCCGTTGCCGTTTCGCTGCCGGAAATGTGAAAAATGATAAGTTGGTGGTTGTAATCAGGATGCAGGAATGGTAATATTTCTTATAGAAACAGATAATGTGGATATGGTGTTTACAGAGTGTGCGTGTCTGTAAACAGAGATTCTTTGAGAGTTGATGTTCACCTTGGAGCAAAGCCATTTAAATTTCGGGGAAAATTGTTAAGATAAGCTATGATATCCCGCCGAATCCGATTATCAGAAGGATAACTTAGAAGGCGGGTTCAACATATTGTGCAAAGAGATGATTTAAGAAGGAGGCGCCATTATGGTAAAAGGATTTAAAATGAAACTGTACCCCGGTCAGGAAGCGGAGTACGAGAAGCGGCACAACGAGCTCTGGCCCGAGATGCAGGACATGATCCATGAGCACGGCGGGAAGAATTACACCATCTTCCTGGACAGAGAGACTCTGACGCTGTTCGGCTATATCGAGATTGAGGATGAGGAACTGTGGGCAAGAGGGGCTGATACGGCCGTCAACCGCAAGTGGTGGGATTTCATGGCTGATATCATGGAGACCAATCCGGATAACAGTCCTGTGAGCATTGATTTGCAGACGGTATTTCATTTAGACTGACGGCCTGCCATGGGATTGGCAGGGATGGAAAACAAAAACAGGCCTCCGCGGGTACGGCTGAATACGCCGTACTGCTGCGGAGGCTGTTTTGTTTTATTCTGTCGCGGGGCTGATACCCCGGCGGGGTGGTTCATTTTGACTGCGGAGCGTAGATCGAAAGTCTATACGTCATTAAGGCTTTCCCTGCCGGCTGTGTAATCTGCCGCGTTCTGCAGCGTGGTGGAAGCGATGGCTTCCAGGGCTTCTCTGGTGAAAAATCCCTGGTGGGAAGTGATCATGACATTGGGGAAGGACAGGAGCCTTGCCGTGGTGGAGTGCTCCAGGATTTCGTCGGAGCGGTCCTCGAATACATTGTTGGTCTCTTCCTCATATACATCCAGGCCGACCCCTGCGAATTTGTGCATGCGGATTCCCTCAATCAGGTCATCGGTCTTTACCAGGGCGCCCCGGGAGGTGTTCACCAGGATGACACCGTCCTTCATCTTTTTGATGGTATTGATATTGATCAGATGGTAGGAGGAGTCCGTCAAAGGGCAGTGGAGAGATATGACATCACTGTCGGAAAGTAATTGCTCCAGTGACACATATTCCACGAAATCCTTCAGGGAATCGTTCTGATACACATCATAGGCGATCACCTTCATGCCGAAGCCATGGCAGATGCGGCACATGGCCGCGCCGATTTTGCCGGTTCCGATGATGCCGGCGGTCTTCTGATAGAAATTGAAGCCCATCAGGCCGCTTAAGCTGAAGTCGTTTTCCCGCACTTTATTATAGGCTTTATACAGACGGCGGTTGCTGGCCAGCGCCAGGGCCATGGCATGCTCCGCCACTGCCTCCGGGGAGTAGCCGGGGACGCGCATGATGCGGATGCCGTATTTCTTCGCGGTGTCCAGGTCTACGTTATTAAAGCCGGCACAGCGCATCAGCAGCAGGCGGATCTTTTTTTCGTGCAGAATTTCAATGGTCTGCGTGCCGATATCGGAACTGACGAAGGCACATACTGCATCGAAGCCCTCCGCCAGGGCGGCGGTCCGCGGGTCCAGGTCGGACCTGGTGTACTCAATGGAGATTTCGGGATAGCGCTTCACGATTGCATCGAAGCTTTCCCGGTCATAGTTTTTTGTGTCATAAAAGAGTATTTTCATAAATTTACCTCGTTTCCGGTGGTTCTGGCAGTTTTGGGTTGCCTGTATAGTGTTTCTTATTTCTTATAGTATAATACATTTACTGCGTTTGTCTACTGAAATTCTGCAACTGATTCCGCAAAGTTTCGGGGGACCGGCAGAAAAGGATTGTCAAAGCGGATGGTTTCAGATATAATAATTTCCATACGGCGCGGATTGCGGAATCTATTCGGCCGGAAGCGCAACGGAAACGGCTGTGAACCTGTATCAGCGATTTGCAGTCATTTCCTTACAGTGACAAATATTTTCAGTGGTGAGTCTGAAATGCAGGGAGGTTATCGGATGGGAAAGTGGATTCGTCGTATTATCATGCTGGTACTTCTGGCGATCTTTCTTTTTTCTGTCATATCCATCGCCATTATTCTGTATCAGTATAAAGTCAGCGACCAGCTCTATGAAAGTACGGCTTCGCAATATACCATACAGAGTGCCGGGGGCGGCGGTGAAGACGCGGGCGCGCAGACTCCGCAGGGAGGAGAGAACGTGCCGGAGGCGAAGGTGACGGCTCCTTTCAGTGTGGATTTTGAAGGGCTGCAGACCGTATGCGGGGATGTGGCCGGATGGATCTACTGTGAGGATACGCCGATCAATTATCCGGTGGTGCTGGGCAAAGATAACGACTATTACCTGACGCATAATTTTGACGGGTCTGCCAGCGCGTCCGGTTCCATTTTTATCGAGGCTGCGAACCGGCCGGGTTTTGCGGATTCCAATACGATCATATATGGACATCATATGAAGAACGGTTCCATGTTTGCCACGCTGGACAAGTGGGCGGAACAGGAATATTATGAAGAGCATCCGGTCATGTGGCTGCTGACGCCGGAGCAGGATTACAAGATCGTTCTGTTTGCCGGATATACCACATCGGCATATTCCGACACTTATGTGATCTTCCAGGGACCCGGCGGGGAACTGGATGCCTGGCTGGAGAAATGTAAGGGACAGTCGGATTTCGATGCTGAGCTGGAGCTGGAGGGGGATGCCCGTTACGTCCTGCTTTCCACCTGCGCATATGTTTTTGACAATGCGCGCTATGTTCTTCACGGCAAGCTGGTGCCGGTGGACAGTGCAGGCGGTGTTCCCTTTGAAAAGTGAGACCGGTGAACTGGCACGGACAGAGAAGTAACAGAGCAGGGCACAGGGTTTACAGAGAAAGGACGGAAAGCATGAAGGAAAAAAAGCAGTCAGGCAGACCAGGAGATATGGGGACTTTTGTCGTACATGTCCAGCATCGGCAGAACAGCAGCTGGCAGGGACGTATCACATGGGTGGATGAAAATCAGACAGTCTCCTTTCGCTCTGTCTGGGAGATGATCAAACTTATGGCCGGCGCCATCGATACGGTCAGCGACAGCGAGGAGAGCTTTGAGGAAGCGGAGTGGCCGAAGCGGGAAGAACAGCAGAATGCGGATAAAACGTAAAAGCGATTATTACTTGTCGACAGAGAGGAAAAAGATATGAGCAGAAAAAGAGCAGTCGTATCCCTGGGTCATGAGGCCCTTGGCTATACCACCGGGGCTCAGAAGGATGCGGTGAGAGTGACCGCAAGGGCGCTGGCGGATCTTGTGGAAGCGGATTACCAGCTGACGATTACCCACAGCAACGGGCCTCAGGTCAGCATGATTCATAAGGCGATGTCGGAGCTTCGCCGCGTATACAGCGATTACACGCCGGCTCCCATGTGTGTCTGCTCCGCCATGAGCCAGGGGTATGTGGGATATGATATCCAGAATGCGCTGCGTTCCGAATTGCTGGGACGGGGCATTTCCAAGCCGGTCAGCACGATTCTGACACAGGTGACGGTGGATACCTACGATGAGGCTTTTTATGAGCCCACCAAGGTGATAGGGCGTTACATGGAAAAAGAAGACGCGGAAGCGGAGATAAAGAAGGGAAATTACGTTAAGGAGTACCCGGACCACAGATTCCGCCGTGTGGTTGCCGCCCCGAAGCCTATCGACATCGTGGAGATAGAGGCCATACGCGCCCTGGCTGACGCGGACCAGGTGGTCATAGCCTGCGGCGGCGGGGGGATTCCCGTGATTGAGCAGCAGCATGTCCTGAAGGGGGCTTCCGCCGTGATAGAGAAGGATTCCATTGCCGGGAAGCTGGCGGCGGATCTGCGCAGCGACGTGCTGATCATCCTGACCAGCGTTGACTGTGTATACAGGGATTTCGGCACGGAGCATCAGACGCCTGTCGAATCCATGACGGCGGCGGAAGCGAGGGAGGCCATCGCCCGGGGGCAGTTCGAGGCGGGCACCATGCTGCCGAAGATAGAGGCGGCGATTGCTTATCTGGAGAAGGTGAAGGACGGCAGGGTGCTGATTACTTCTATCGGGAAGGGGAAGGATGCCGTGAAGGGGAGAGCGGGGACTGTGATTACCGCTTAATTTTGCATTGGGAATTGCAGGCATTACCTTAGGAATTGTCGGAAAATAACCGCTACAATTTGTTTAGGAAAAAGCCCGGAAATACAATAAAAATTGCTGCAAACTTGTAGCGGTTATTTGTAGACACTTCCTTATATTCGCGAGCGCCATTGCGCGAATTTCCGTTTGTTATACATTTATAGTAAACGACTTTCATATCTTTAGGAATTGCCGGACAATAACCGCTGCAGCTTATTCAGGCAAAAGCCTGGAAATACAATAAAATTCGCTATGAATTTGCAGTGGTTATTTGTAGACATTTCCTTACTTTGGTATAACATATTGATTGTCGTTACTAATGCAGCTTTCAGGAAAAGTATGGACAATTATGGCGTTTGCTATAGTTGGCAAATGTTTTTGGCGCGAATATAATGTGTTACGGTGGTCGGCGGCGTTGGTTGCCGGAAGATGCTGCCGGAAAACAGGCTTGGAAGACAGAACGGAGGAGCCGGAATGAAGCGCAGATTCAACGTGACAGGATCCTGTAGTCCAAAGCGGCACTACATGGTGAGGCTGGACGACAGGTTAAAGAAAATCAGGGAAGATTATGTGGAGGAAGGCAGCTACTTTGTCATCAACCGCGGCAGGCAGTACGGGAAGACCACAACGCTGCAGGCTTTGGAGGAATATTTAAAGGAAGACTATCTCGTCTTCTCCCTTGATTTCCAGGAAATGCCGGATGAGAAATTCGAGACCGGCGAGATGTTTGCCGGGGCATTCCTGAAGATGCTCTGCGGCGCCCTCAGGTACCAGACAGGGGAGGAGGAGCAGCGGATATACGGGATGCTGGACAGCCGGTTTTCCAAAAACACGCAGATGGGGCTGGACGACCTGTTCGACTTCTTTGGCGGTATGTGCAGGGAGAGCCGGAAACCTGCCGTGCTGATGATCGATGAGGTGGACAGCGCCGGAAACAATCAGGTCTTTGTCAAATTCCTCGCCCAGATGCGGGCCAGATATCTGAAGCGCGATAAGATGCCGACCTTCCATTCAGTCATTCTGGCGGGTGTCTATGACATCAAGAACCTGAAGCTGAAGCTGCGTCCCGAGGAGGAGCACCAGTACAACAGCCCCTGGAACGTGGCGGCAGATTTCGATATCGACATGAGCTTATCCGCGGCTCAGATTGCCGGGATGCTCGGGGAATACGAGGCAGACCATGGGACGGGCATGGACATACAGGCAGTCTCGGAGGAAATCTACCAGTACACATCAGGCTATCCGTACCTGGTGTCGGCGATCTGCAAACTGATGGACGAAAAGCTGCCGGAAAGCGGGCAGTTTGCGGACAGCAGGGCGGTCTGGACAAGGCAGGGCATCGCGGAGGCGGTGAACCGGATATTGAAATCCGGCGCACCGCTATTTGACAGCCTGGCGAAGCAATTAGACACCTACAGAGACCTGCGGGAGATGGCGAGGGACATCATATACCAGGGAAAGCGTATCCCTTACAGCTCGGATATCAGGTCGGTAAATTTAGGCATAATGTTTGGCTTTTTTCAGGAAAAAAATGGGGGCATTGCCGTGTCAAACCGTATTTTTGAGATGCGGCTGTTAAACATGTTCATCACCGAGGAAGCATCGAAAAGCACGGCGTTCGCATACGGCGACCGCGACAGGAACCAGTTTACCGAGGGCGGAAGGCTTAACATGGAGTTGGTTCTGCGGAAGTTTGTGGAGCATTTCTCGGATATCTGCGGCGGGGAAGATGAAAAATTTATCGAAGCCCAGGGGCGCAGGTTCTTCCTGCTGTACTTAAAGCCCATCATCAACGGCACCGGGAATTACTACATCGAGGCGCAGACCAGGGACGCGGGGCGCACGGACGTGATTGTGGACTACCTGGGCGAGCAGTTCATCGTGGAGTTAAAAATCTGGCACGGCAAAGAGTACAACCAGCGGGGGGAAAGGCAGCTTACGGAATACCTGGACTATTTCCACAAGGATAAGGGGTACATGCTCAGCTTCAACTTCAACAAGAACAAAAAAACGGGCGTTGACGTGATACGGGCAGGGGGAAAGACAATTGTGGAGGCGGTTGTGTGAGGGACTGTATGAAGCCCTGACAACATTGGGCGGCAATGGCCTTTCCGGGGCTGAACGGATATCTTTTCAGGTGTTACGGGGTGCCCAGCACGGCCAGCAGCGCCCCGAACATGATGCAAAAATCCGATATATTAAAAACGATTCTGCGAATACCTCTGCATTTTACATTGAAGGAAAAATAGTCCACTACATACTTTCTCTTCAGCCGGTCATAGGTATTGCTGAAGGAGCCGCCCAGCAGAAGGGAAAGCCCGATGCGCAGCAGATTGTTCCCCCTGGTGCAGAAGCTGAGGAGGAAAGCGGCGGTCATGAGGATACACAGAATCACGGACAGCGCCGCCACGACAGAGCTTCGGTGCTGTCCCAGGTTCAGCATGGCGCCTTTGTTGTGATATTTTTTGATCAGGATACGATTGTTCCACAGCGATTCCGGCAGACGGCGGGCCGGTTGGGATGCGGTTTCAGAGGAAGCCGCATTTTTTTCGCCGTTATGTTTGCCGTTTTGTTCGATAAGGTTCTTTATTTTCAAATCTTCGAAGAAAATTCCTGCAATTATCATACAGGATATCACTATCATTTGATACCTCCTGAAACAAAGTACAGGTTTCCCGTTAAAATTTCCATAGACGGCATTTCTCCCTGCAATAATGAAGCCTCCTGCCTTTTCCGGGCAGGAGGCATAAAAACTTTTTCACGGCCTGTTTATTATTCGCATGACCGGGAGCGAGCCACGGTTACACGGTCTATTTATTATTCGCATGACCGGGAGCGAACCACTTTTTAAGATAGTTGCCTACCTGCTGCTATTATTATACGCAGTTTTCATAAATATGTCAATCCCTGCAAAAAGATTGATTTTCAGGTACAGAACATTATTTTGATGAAATGTATTTTCTAATGTAACAAAAATGCATATATGGTTCGTTATAATAAAAGAAGGGATAATTTTTTTATTTAAGAGGAAGACATGATATTACTCACGATAATAGATAATTCGGAGGACAGGACGAAGTTCTGTGTCATTTACGAAAAATACAGGTATTTGCTGCAGAAGGTAGCTATGGATATCCTGCATGACCGCTATCTGGCGGAGGACGCGGTGCAGAACGCATTTTTAAGGATAGCCGGAAACATCGGGAAAGTAGGGGAGGTGGACAGCAGGCAGACAAAAAGCTATCTGATTGTGATTGCAAAAAATGCGGCCATAGACATATGCAGAAAGCGGAACAGGCGAATACAGAGGGAAATCAATGAGGATGAAGTAGGAGAGGAGAAGCTGCCTGCGGTTTATATGGAAACGGATATTGAAAATGAAGTTCTGAATGTATTGAAGAACCTGCCGGAGAAGTACAGGGATATTTTTCTTCTGAAATATTCTGCGGACATGGAAAACAGCGAGATAGCGAAGGTATGCGGTATCAAGGAAGCCACTGTCAGGCAGCGGATTGCCAGGGGGAAGGTAATGATTGAGGATGAAATAAGGAAGCTGGAGGTGAATGTGTATGCAGCAGATAGAAGTAACTGACGAATGGCTCTATCAGTATATGCCGATAGTGGACGAGGCGATTATCAGGGAGCTGGAGGAGAGCACGGACTATGAGTATCGGTTTTCGGCAAAATTTGAGAGGAAGATGAGGAGGCTGATATGGAAGGAGGCGCATCCGCAGGCCAGTGCTGTTTACAGGCAGATTAAGCGCATGGCTGCCCTGGGCGCCTGCGCGGCCGCCGTGTTATGCCTCTATACAATGAGCGTTGAGGGAAACCGGGTTAAGTTTTTTGAGACTGTAAGGACCATGTGGGAAGATTCGGAATTATATACTTATTTTTCGGACGGGGAGGAAGGGGAGTTCCAAAGCCGGGAACCGGGGTATTTGCCGGAGGGGTATGTGGAAACGGAAAGATATTTGCTGGATACCAGCTTTGTGGTGATATATGAGAATAAAATAGGGGAAATGATAACATGGGAACAGTTGCTTATTTTGGATGGTGATAGTGTTGTGGTGGATACGGAATATGATTCCCGGACGATTTATGAGGTGGACGGAAAAATTGTTACAGTCTATTCTTACTCTTCCGGGTATAAATACGCATACTGTGAGAAGGATGCATATGTATATATATTGACAGCGGATAGTATGGAGATTGACGATATTAAAAAAGTTTTTAAATTTGGGAATAAATGTAACAAATAGTTACTGTCAGTTCGTTATAATTAGTGAAAGGAGGTAAAAACGATGTGTAAATTTCTGAAAAAATTATCATTTTCCCTTTTGGGGGGTGCTTTCATTTTGGTTTCTTCCGTTGGAAGCATTGCTTATGCTACGGAAGCCGACAATGAGGCAGTTTATCCGGGCGGCGATATTATGGACGAAAAGCCGCAGACGGCCTGGGAGCAGTATCTGGAAATGCTTGAGGATCCGGCTTTCTCTGAAGAAGAATGCCAGGAATTTTATGACAGGATGTTTACGGATTCCAAGGAAAGAGCCAAGATAACATTTAAGATTCTCGCAGTGCCATATTGCAAGCAGGAAACGAACTATTATTGCGGACCTGCGACAGCGCAACAGACTGTCAGATTTTATACAAACAGCATAGAAGAAAGCCAGGATGATATCTGGAAATCTGTGGGAGTAGAATACAGCGGCACAAAGGGAACCAGTGGAGATCTTTTAAAAAATTACGTAAACAGCAAGCAATCTACGAACACTTATGCACTGGAATATCCATCCTCAGCGTCAGATATGAGCCAGGATATTTACAGCGACATAAACCGCGATGTTCCGGTCATTTTATGGGTTAAGGTGCAAAAGGGAGGCAACTGGTTATACAGCACCAGCGGTGGACATTTTATGAACGCAAGCGGTATTAATACAGGCGGTTCATTGATTGAGGTAACCGACCCTTATATAGGATGGGTTGAAGGACATAATTTTATAGCCGGTAAATATTGGGTTACTGCAGAGGAAGCTTACAGCGCAACCACCAGCAGAGGTATGGGATATTATAAGTGATTTGGATGTTTACCGTGATAACATTTTACGTGAACATGTCGTCGTACCAGGGGGGCAATTTTATATCCAGTTGAATTAAAGGCCCGAAAACAGGTTTTTATTACGTATGCACAAAATGACGGCGAGTAAAATTGTAGAAGCGGAAGATGGGCGGGTATATACTCGCCCATCTATATATGGGGGAGGAAAATGAAGAAACTTCTGTTCATGGTCATTTGTATTTTTATGTTGTCTTCCTGTTCGTCAGATATCGATACGTCAGACACGGGGGAATTTCATCAGCTTTATGAACTGGATAACCACCAGGATGCCTCAATCCTCTTGTACACGGATAAATATATATATTTTTATGAAATTACAGAAAATAAGGGACATGACAATGCCGTATTTACCCTATATGAGCAAAATATGAAGGATAACAGTGTACGCTTATCCGGCACAATAGACGGGTTCTACATGACCGCCGGAAGCCCTGTCCCGCTGAAGGACGGGCTTGCATTCACTGTCTGTACGAAAGAAGGGGAAGAGCTGACCAACTGCCTGTACTGTTATACGGACGGTACCTTATCCAGGGTATACACCTGGGATTCCAATATTCCCATGTCTTATATCAGCAAGATCTCCGAAAAAGAACTGGCCCTGTTCTATCCCTGTTCAGAGGCACACGATGGAGAGGAATTCTATGTTTACAGAATACTGCGGGTTCATTCAGGCGACCATACCGGAGAAGAAATCGCACAATTCCAATATAATATCACAGGGGGAGAAGGGGAGATTGTACCCACTGTCGATTACAGCAACGGTTTATTCCACATTTTCGTAAAATCCGTACAGGGTTCAGGCAGCAGCTATTCCATCTGCGCTTTGGATGCCGACGGTGAAAAGACTGCGGAATACAGCATTGATCTGGAGGATTTCCTGTATCTGGAGCCCGTTTCTTCGTATGACAGCGTCTACAGAATAAGATGCCTTGAGGGCAGTTTTTTCGTATTGCAGACTTTAAACAGCAGAATCATCATTTTCGAGGAGGCGGGCGGGCGCCTGGTCCAGGTGGAGGCGCCGGAGTGTCTGCGCGCTTTTCCGGAGGGATATAAAATTGCGGAATCCTGCGGCGGGCGTCCCGGCGAAATATATTTTGTCAACATGTTTCAGGATAATCTGATAAAATTTGATACTTCTTCAAGACAATTCACGGAATCAACAATTGAGAAGGGAGACGATGAATCTTATATCAAGTCAGTCTATATCAATCCGGATGGCAACATTCTGGTGAACATGGACGGGTATTTTTATACGAAGAAACTTTTTTAAAGGCTCATCATCCCTCAACATTCCATTCCACAAGCGGCACAGAACCGTTGACTTCCGGAAGGGAAGCGGGTATACTGAAAAAAGCACACAAGACACGCCAGGAAGCAAGTGCGGCTTCCCGGCGTTGTGCGCGGCGTAAAGTACATGCTTTTTATTGGAAGCGCAGGAGATTGCTTTTGATAAGATATATGACGCAATAAACGGAAGGAGACATTTACATAATGGAAAAAAAGATACTCTTCCCTCAGGCGGGCGGATTTCTCCACGGCGGGGATTACAATCCGGAGCAGTGGCTGGACAGGCCTGACATTCTGGAGGAAGACGTGAGGCTGATGAAAAAGGCCGGTGTAAACAGCGCCACTCTGGGGGTGTTTTCCTGGTCTGTGCTGGAACCCGCAGAGGGGGAATTTCACTTTGAATGGCTGGAAGCCATCATAGACAGGCTATATCAAAACGGCATATACACGGTGCTGTCCACTCCCTCCGGCGCCCGGCCTGCCTGGCTGGACGCTGCATACCCGGAGGCGATGCGCGTGGACAGGACGGGCATGCGGGCACATCACGGCGGCCGCCATAATCATTGCATGAGCTCGCCCATATACCGGGAAAAGGTGGCGCTCATTGACCGGAAGCTGGCGGAGCGTTTCGGCTCCCATCCCGGCGTCATCATGTACCATATTTCCAATGAATTCAGCGGGGAATGCTTCTGCCCGCACTGTGTAAAAAAATTCAGGGGCTACCTGGCCGATAAGTATGATAATGATATCGAGAAGCTGAACGCCGCCTGGTGGACTGCATTCTGGAGCCATCGGTATAACAGCTTCGAGCAGATTGAGCCGCCCTTTGCAAACGGGGAGACCAGCGTCATGGGGCTGAATCTGGAGTGGAAGCGATTTACTACCTGGAATACCAATGATTTCATGAAGGCAGAGATTGAAGTGCTGCACAGCGTGACTCCGGATATTTCGACGACTGCAAACCTGATGCGGCTGTTCGGCGGGCTGGATTACCGGAAGATGGCACCTGACATGGACGTGGTTTCCTGGGACAATTATCCCACTTTCCACAATGACTGGGAGACACTGGCGGATACCATGACCGAGACGGCGTTTCAGCATGCGGTGATGCGTTCCTTGAAACGCGGCAAACCGTTCATGATGATGGAGAGCGCTCCCGGCCTGGTGAACTGGCAGCCGGTAAACAAGCTGAAACGTCCCGGCGTCCACAGGCTGGCCTGCATTCAGGCGGTTGCCTGCGGTTCCGATTCCGTGCAGTATTTCCAGTGGAGAAAGGGACGTGGCTCCTATGAGCAGTTTCACGGCGCCGTGGTGGACCATATCAGAACGGATGACACCAGAGTGTTCCGGGAAGTGGCGGAAGTGGGAGAACTGCTGAGAAAGATCGCTCCTGCGGCGGGCACTACGGTGAAGCCCAGGGCGGCGCTTTTGTTTGACTGGGATAACCGCTGGGCCATTGACGATGCGAAGGCTTTTTCCCAGGCGTCCAAGAAGTATGAGGAAACCTGTATCGATATCTGGAAAGCTTTTTTTCGGTTGGGCGCAGATATGGACGTGGTGGGCTCGGATGAGGATTTGAGCGATTATAATGTGGTGGCGGCGCCCATGCTGTACATGCTGCAGCCGGGAACGGCGGAGAATCTGAAAAGGTTCGTGGAGCGGGGCGGACAGCTTTTTGCCACTTACTGCACCGGCTATGTGGATAAGGAGCAGCTCTGTTTCCTGGGAGGATTTCCGGGGGACGGGCTGAAAAGTTTGTTCGGCATCGTCAGTGAGGAAATCGATTCCCTGTACCCTTCGGACAGGAACGGGATTGTGCTGGAGGACGGCAGCTGCTGGGAAGTCAGAGATTATGCGGAAATCCTGCGGGTACAGGATGCACAGGTGCTGGGAACCTATGCGGATGATTTCTATAAAGGGACTGCCGCTCTGACCTGCAAGGAGTATGGGAAGGGCAGGGCTTACTATGCGGCGGCCAGAACAGCGGCGGAGCAGATGCAGCCCCTGTTTGAGAAAATGCTCACGGACGCGGGAATTCCCGTCAGGAAGCTTCCGGAAGGCGTGGAATGCCATGAGAGGAGCGGTGAGTCGGGAAACTATGCATTTTATCTCAACAGCACGTCAGAACAGGTCAGCGTTTCCGGGGTTGCGGGAAGGGAACTGGTGGCGGATGCCGAAGTGGAAGGAGTGCTGACTTTGCCGGCGTTTGGAGTGGCAGTGGTGCATTCCGGCTGCAACTGAAGGACTGACAGTCCCTTGCCGTCATGGGAAAATCAGGCAAAAGTCCACTCCCGGCCGCCGTTGATGCAGGTCAGGAACCCGATCTGGCCCATGCGGTAGCTCGAATGCAATAGTAGTTATTTTGCGGCAGTTTCTAAATCTCCGCCAGGGTATGCTCAAGGCCACCAGGATTTACTGATCTGCCTGAGGCGAGCATATATGGCTGGAGGTCATAAAGCCGCTGTAGTGATAGCGGCTTTATTGTGGTTTACTTCAAATTTCATTGGCGTGCAGTGTAAATAATGCATTCTCATAGTTCTTGACGTAATATCGAATATTTGTCCTGCCTTTTTGGATAATGGTGTGCCCTTCTTTTTTGAGCATTTCTTTCTGGGCTTTTATGCCGCCGGGATATTTTGGATTTAATTCCCCGTTTGCTTTCAGGGTTCTCCAGTAAGGTGTTTCGTCGTCTTTGCGCTGAAAGCTTGCCCAGGCAACAATGGAGACAAATATCCCTGCCGTAATCGGCTCCGTAAAATCAGCTCCGTTTTGTCTGGCGAAATAGTCTCTTATGGCGCCTACGGTAAGCAGTTTGCCAAAGGGCACAAGCCTCATGATTCTGTCATAATCAATGGGGGGAGCAAAATACATTCTGTCCCCACCATATTTTTTAATGCTTTTTTCATCCGTAATGATCTGGAATTTCGGCATATCCTTGCTGTCGTTCAGCATCGCGTTGAAATCTTTTTTCTCTTCATTTGCCATAGATAAGCACCTCCTGAACATAAGCATACCCCAAAAAAGGCATGGATGCAATGAGACGGTTTAAAAGTCCTGTCTGCTTTGCGGCAGACAAGATTTCGGGCAGCATTACTGCAGGTTGAAAAACTGGCGGATTCCTCCTTTGCTTTTGGGGATGTTATGGGGTAAGATGGAAGCATACAACATCACAGTATATACGGACGGTCCGAAAGAAGGAGGAGAAAAGAGAGGATGGAAAAAATAGGCTTTCATGGAGTGGCCATGGGGGGAAAGCTTTATTCCCTGCGGATGGCGAAGAGGATGACCCAGGAGCAGGTGGCGGCAGAGCTGTGTGTCAGCCCTGCGGCGGTGTCCAAGTGGGAGCGGAATCAGACGGTTCCCAGTGTGGAGATGCTGTGGGCGCTGGCGGATTTTTTCGACTGCACCATGGATGAACTGGTGGGGAGGCGGCAGCCGCCGGTGGAGCGGATGGGTGCGTATGACCAACAGAAATTCCGCCTTGCCCAGGTGGGGGAGGATTTGCTGCGGTGCGGCGAAATCAGCAGGGAAAAAGGGCTGATTGCCATGGAGGAGGCGGTGGGGGAACCGAAAAGCGGCAGCAGGTTTTTGAAGTTTGCGGTGCCCTATGTCATGAATCTTTTTATGAAGAAGGCAGACGTGGATTTTGCTTTCCGGCTGCTGGGGAATTACGCCGCCGCGCTGCCGGAGGAAGAGCAGGCGGAGGGGCGTATGGTCGCCGCGGCGCTGCGGGCGGTTTTTGCCGGAGAAACATTGGGAATACAACGGGAAATCATAGCATCTTATATTGGCATGGATTATCGGGAAAGGGGCGGAACCATGGGAGATATCTTAAAATATACCAGACAGGAACTGATCCACAAATTTCAGGGAAAGGAGCTGTATTCGGAGGCCACGGATCTTCTGGAAGGATTCGCGCAGCTTGGCGGGTTCGAAATTCAGGTCATTTTGCGCAATCTGGACAACGCCACGCTGACAGCGGCGCTGATGGGGGCATCGGGAGCAGTGGCGGTGGCTTTTTTCTCCAATCTGGCGGACTGGGTCCTGTATCTGATCAGTGAGGACATGGAGCGTTGGCAGGGAACGGAAGAAGAAATCCTGGAAGCCCAGAGGAAGGTATTGGAAATCGGCAGTTTCTGCCTGAACCGGGAGGATGAATCCGGCAGCGGGGGAGTTTTTTGAATTGTGTGTGGCAGCCGTTACTGTGCCTGTTCCGTAGACAGGGTGACCCAAAGCCGTCCGACAAGAAACTCCCCCACTACATACACCGTTCTGAATTTTCTTTTGACACAGGCATTCAGGTAAAGTCTCTGGAAAATTTCATCTATATATCCCTTGATATTTTCCGTGAAATGCCCCATAATGAACTTACGGAGTTGGAAGCCTGGATGTATTTTCTGGCATCAGACGAACCGACAGATATACTCCGTATTGTCAGGAAATATCCGTTTTTTCAGGAAATGTATCAGGACATTGTGAATTTCCGTTATCATCCAAAGGAGTTGATCGCTATGTATTCGGAAGCATTGCGTATTATGGATAAAAATTCGAAATGCTGCGGCGGAAGATGCAGATATCACGTACGACTGTCGCAACAATGAAATTTGCTGTAAACCGCAGCAAAGCCACTGACACTACAGTGGCTATAAGACCGCCGGCCATATATGCCTGTTCTGGACAGACTGGTAAATGCCGGCAGTCCTGAGTATAACACCGCAGGCGGGGGTTATCAATTCATGAGCGAATCCGTAATCTGCGTAAACACTTCAAAATAATCTTCGAAAGTTTTGCGGCAGCAGCCGGGGTTGGAGATAACGATTCCCGGGCTTCTCAGGCCGGTCAGGGAAAAGCCCATTGCCATGCGGTGGTCGTCGTAGGTTTCCACAGTGGAGGGCCTGGGGAAACCGGGCCAGACGGTGATGCTGCTTTCGCTTTCTTCACATTTGATCCCCATTTTTGTCAGTTCCGTGCAGATGGCGGCGATACGGTTGCTCTCCTGGAAACGGATATGTCCTATGCCGGTGATGGTGGTGGGGCTGTCCGCAAAGGGAGCGATGGCGGCCAGAGTAATCGCCTGGTCGGAACAGCCGGACATGTCCGCGGTTACACCATGGTAAATCCCGTCTTCCGGGGGAGTTACCAGAATACCATCAGGCGTATCGGCGGCGCGGCAGCCCATTTTTTCCAGAATCCTGATAAACGCCACATCTCCCTGCATGGAATCAAAGTGCACATGGCTGACGGTTACCGGGATATTTAAGAGCGGACTCATGGCGTAAAAATAACATGCGGCGGATACATCCGGTTCAATCCGGTAATCCATGGCCTGATAATGCTGTCCGGCGCGGGTCAGGAAAGTGTGTTCGCCTACACGTTTCGCCTGTACGCCGAACTGTTCCATCATTTTCAGAGTCATCTCGATATAGGACATTCCGTGGGTGCCTTCTACACAGGTGGTAAAATCGCTGCCGCAGAGGCAGGAGACAATAAGCAGGGCGCTCAGAAACTGGCTGCTGCTGTCGATATTGACACAGATTGTATCTTTCCGGAAGCCATGTGCTTTCAGGGTAAAAGGGAAATGTCCCTCTGTGCCTTCAGGGCCGTATACCACTTCGCAGCCCAGTTCCTTCAGGGAATTTAACAGGGGAGCCATGGGGCGTCTGCGCATCTGTTCCGAGGCATCCATATGGTAGACACCCTGGGAAAGCCCCAGGTAAGCGGTGAGGAAGCGTGCGGCAGTCCCGGCGCTGCCCACGTATTGAGAGGCCTCGTCCAAAGGCACCCTGCCGCCCAGGCCCCGCACGGAAATGGTTCTGCCTGCTTCATCCACCTGAGTCTCAAAGCCCAGTTCCTGTATACATTTCAGAAAATGCCTGGAATCGTCAGAAAACAGTACGCCCTGCAGACGGGAGGTGCCGTCAGCCAGCGTGGCCAGCAGCAGGGCCCGGTTGGTAATGCTCTTGGAGCCCGGGACATCCGGGGAAACCGGGGCGGTGACGGGAGCGGATTTTTGCTGCAGGATATCATATAAGAAGGGAACGGTGTAAGTGGGTTCGGCTATCATAAACTTTTCTCCTGTCTCTATATTGTGTGTATATTCTTATCGTTTTCGGTGCTGTGCCATACAAATGCGAATTTGATGCGGCTGCGGGGAGATAGGAACAATCCGGAAATATACTGCAGACCGCCAGGATTTACAGTGATGCCTTCGGAAAAATACCTGGCTGGCGGTCTGCAGTCGGGTTGTACTGCAAATTTAACCGGTGCGTAGTATAACTTACCGGATTTCCTGGCTGTTTCTCCGGCAGCACCGCTCAAAGAACAGTTACGCAGCCTGTCAGGCACCTGATTTTCTGCTTATTCTACCATATTTTCAGGAGGGGAACAAGCCCCTGGAATACCGGAAAAAGTGGTTGCGGAATAGAACGGGGCATGGTACAATAACCACGAAGATGAGCAGATTGCCAGCCATATAAATAGACTCTCGGAATTTGAGGCAGCAAAATCAGACGTTATGTCAGAAAGGTACCCGGAAAAGCGGGGGGACTGAAGGGATGTTTGCGAAATCTGAACAGGAATAAGGAAGTGTTGCGAGGAGAATCGAGATGAATAACAGGGAAAAAACGTTATGGATTACACGTACTGCCGTTTTTATTGCACTTCTGGTGGTAGTGCAGGCGGTGACTGCGCCTTTGGGGAATACCATCATCACAGGAACGCTGGTAAATGCGCTGCTGATCATTTCGGTCATGACCTGCAGCGTCATGTCGGGAGCCACGGTGGCTGTTATCTCTCCCATTATGGCGAAGCTGGTGGGAATCGGACCGTTATGGGGGCTGATTCCGTTTATTGCTCTGGGGAATATTGTACTTGTGCTGGTGTGGCATTTCCTGGGAAACAGGGATATGGGAAAATGGTATGCATCGGGGACGGCAGCCCTGGTGGCAGCGGCGCTGGCCAAATTTCTGACGCTGTATCTGGGAATCACCAAAGCGGCGGTTCCGCTTCTGCTGCGTCTGCCGGAGCCTCAGGCATCGGTGATTTCGGGGATGTTTTCCCTGCCGCAGCTGATTACGGCGCTGTTGGGCGGTGTGGCTGCGCTGCCGGTGATTCATGCGGTGAGACGGGCGTTTATGAAGCCTTGAATCCCGCAGAAGGGAACGTTGAAGGACTGCATTGTATGAAAAATTATAAATTTATTCTGGAGTATGACGGAAGCCGCTATTACGGCTGGCAGCGTCAGCCCGATAAGAACACGATTCAGGGAAAACTGGAAAACGTGCTGAGCCTGATGTGCGGAAAGGAAACGGAAGTAATCGGTGCCGGGCGTACGGATGCCGGAGTCCATTCAAAAGGGATGGCGGCAAACGCTTTTCTGGAGACGGATTTTTCCTGCGGGGAAATCCGCGATTACATGAACCGCTGCCTTCCCGACGACATTGCGGTGAAGGAGGTGCGGGAAGCATCACCCAGATTCCATGCCCGTTACAATGCCATCGGGAAGACCTATTGTTACACCTGTTACGAGGGGACGGTGAAGACTGTCTTTGACAGAAAATACTGCACCAGGCTGGAGGAGAAGCCGGATTTGGAGCGGATGCGCCAGGCTGCGGAAATCCTGAAAGGCGAACATGATTTCCGGAATTTCTGTGTCAATCCCCGGATGAAGAAATCCACTGTGCGCAAAGTAGACAGGATAGACATAGAACGGCAGGACGGTTATCTGCGGTTCACTTTCCACGGAACGGGATTTCTGCAGAATATGGTGCGGATTATGACAGGGACGATGCTGGAGATCGGATGCGGCAGGATGTCCGTGGAAGAGCTGAGGGAAGCGCTGGAAAATCCGGAGCGCCGGAAAGCGGGACCCACGGCTCCCGCCCAGGGATTGTGTCTTATAAAGGTGGACTATGACTGAGTGTAAGGAAGTTAGTTCTTTGTATGTGCCCGGTCCTGGGAGGGCATAATGCATCCGGCCATATTGTACAGCCGGAAATGTATGATTGAACCTGAAAAAGCGGAACTGAAAAACGAAAATCCGTATAGACGGATGCGGAATGGAGGATAATATGTATACGGAAAAGCAACTGGAAAGGATGCTGGGCAAGCTTCAAAGGCTGGAAAAAATGCTGGAGCCCAAACTGTTTTACACCGTGGGAACCGTGCCCATGAAGGCATTTCAGACGGACGGAAGCCATCACGATGTGCCGGAGGATTCCGTCTTCACGGAATGTGAAGACGGAACCGTCTTCGAAGGGCGGGGAATTTACTGCTGGTTTAAAGGCAGCTATACCGTCCCGGAAGAACTGGACGGAAAGAGGTTATTCGTCTACCCGAAAATCAGGGGCTATGAGGGAATGATGTGGGTAAACGGGAAACCCTACGGCAACTATGCGTCCAAAATGATTGTGCACAGCCACGGAAACCATTACTGTGACATGCTGTGCAAGGAGGCAAAGAGCGGAGAAACCATAGAGATGGCTTTCGAGTATTATGCGAACCATTATATTAAAGGAACGCAGCCGTTCCTGGTGGAAGCCCAGAGATTTTACCGTATCGAGTATCATCCGGTGGATATCTGCCTGAAGGATGAGGAACTGGCGGAGTTTTACTTTGATCTGAAGACGGCAAACCAGATGGTGAAGGTACTGGAGAAGAAGAGTTTCCGCAGAGCAGCCTTTGTGCGGGCAATGCTGGAAATCCACAATCTGATTTCCTATGATTTTGAAAACGAGGAGCCGGAGATTTTCCGGGAGCAGCTCCGGCGGGCCGATGCTATTCTGAAAAAGGTGATGCGGGAGAAAAATGCGTCCTCCGCGCCTTATGCCGGACTCATCGGTCATTCCCATATGGACACGGCATGGCTGTGGCACCGCGGGGAGACGGAAAAGAAGTGCGCAAGGACTTATGCGAACCAGATGAATCTGATGGACCAGTATCCGGATTATACCTTTGTACAGAGTTCCGCCTACCATGGGGATATTATCAGGCGGATGTATCCGGATTTGTTTGAGGATATCAAAAAGAGAGTGGCGGAGGGGCGCTATGAGCCCAACGGCGGTGTCTGGATCGAGTGTGACTGCAACATTCCTTCCGGCGAGTACATGATAAGGCAGTTTGTATGGGGACAGAAATTCACAAGGGAGTATTTTGACTATACCTCCGATGCGTTCTGGCTGCCGGATACCTTTGGCTACAGCGCGTCCCTGCCCCAGATCATGCAGGGCTGCCGGGTGAAATATTTCCTCACCACCAAAATGGCATGGAATGACACCAATGTCTTCCCTTATGATACGTTTTACTGGAAAGGAATTGACGGTTCGCAGGTACTGGTGCACTTTAACCGTACCCATGTGTGGCCGGACCCCGAGATGCTGACGGAAAATCTGCTGGCCGACGGGGACAATACCATCAAGGAGCGCGCCGTTTCCAACATGCGCCTGATTTCCTACGGATTCGGGGACGGCGGCGGAGGCCCGGAGTTCGGGATGATCGAGATGGCGGAGCGGCTGAAGGATATGGAGGGGATGCCCAGGACTTCCCATACTACGGTCAGCCGTTTCATGCAGGAACTGGAGGAGAGCCTGGTGGAGCCTTCCACCTACAACGGTGAACTGTATCTGGAGCTGCACAGAGGTACATTGACCAACCAGCATGAGATTAAGCGGAACAACCGCAAGGCGGAATTTGCTCTTCGGGATCTGGAATATCTCACGGTGAGGGATGCCGTGCGTAAGGGGACAGAGGCTTCTTCGGAACAGATTGATCCGCTGACCAACGAGATGCTTGTGAACCAGTTCCATGATATTCTGCCGGGAACCTGTATTCCCCGCGCCCATGATGAGGCCAGGGAGGCGGTAGGGCATATCATTGAGGAGTCGGGACGCCAGAGCAAAAGGATTCTGGAGAACTGGACAGATGCGTCTGAGGGGAAAACGGTTACACTTGTGAATACACTGTCGTTCCAGCGAAGCGATGTGGTTTATCTTCCTTTTGAGGGCTGTTATGCGGCAGGTGATTACAGGCAGCAGGTAGTGGAGGACAGGGACGGAAATAAGAAGCTGGCGGTTATGGGAGTAAAGATTCCGGCGTTCGGCAGTACGGTGCTTGCAATGACGGAAGAGGCGCCCCAGAGCGTTTCCGCCTTTGCCGTGAGCGGGGAAAAGGGTGAGATTCTGGAGACGCCCATGGTGAAAGTAACCTTTAACGAAAAGGGATATATGGATTCCTTTGTGGATAAGCGGAATGGACGACAGCTGAAGGGCGAGGGCTATGCCCTGAACACTCTGCTGATGGCGGAGGAGGTCTCCCTGGGCTGGGATAACTGGGACGTGGACGCGGACTTTGAGAGCAAGCTGAGGGACAGCGCGGAGCTTCTGGAGCGCCGGGTTGTGGCCGACGGGGCAGTGGAATTCCGAATCCGCAGCCGCTACCGTCTGAGCGCGAAATCTACTCTGGAACAGGATATGATCTTCTATGCCGATTCGCCGGAAGTTGTCTTCGAGACAAGGATGGACTGGCAGGATGACCACAGATTCCTGAAAGCGGCTTTTGATACAAGTATCCATACGGACTACGCCAGCCAGGAGATACAGTTCGGCTATATCCGCCGTGTGACCAACAGGAATACGGAGATTGAGAAATCCAGGTTCGAGGTATCTAACCACAAGTATACGGATCTCTCCGAGACGCGCTACGGAGCGGCAGTGCTGAATGACTGCAAATACGGCATCAGTGTAAAAGATTCTCAGATGCGGCTTTCCCTTCACAAGGGCGGCTGCATGCCGGATGAAAGAGGAGATAAGGGCATTCACGAGTGCACCTATGCATTCCTGCCTCATATGGGCAGCCTGAGCGCGGACAGTGTGATACAGCCGGCCTACCGGTTGAATGAGAAGCCGTTTGCTGTGGCGGGAAACCTGCCTATGGAGAGTCTGGTCAGCCTGGACTGTGACCATGTGATCGCAGAGACGGTGAAGCCCATGGAGAAGAACGGCAGAGGATTTATACTCAGGCTCTATGAAGCGGAAGGAGCTGCGGAGAAGACGGTGCTTACCTTTGGATTCCCGGTAAAGGGACTGGCGGAGACAAACATGCTGGAAGAGGTTCAGACAGAATATCCGGCGGCGCGGCAGCTGGAGCTGGAATTCCGGGCCTTTGAGATTAAGACGATTGCTGTGTGGTATTAAGGTTGGATTTTTATAAGAATGTGTTTTGAAAAAATTACTGTTCACCTTCCGGTAAGCCGTGGGACTTTTGGTATTGCGGCTTATGACAACGGGGTGGACAGTAATTTTTTTAAAAATATTTTTAAACATATTTACGTTATGTATTTCATGAATTTCCTGTCAGGATATGGTAGAATCTGAAACAGGAACCCATGACAGGGGTGGTAATCTCCCGAGCCTGGTAAACCGGCATACGCCGGAATACATAGGAAATGCCGATTTTTGGCATTCTTCAGGAAGGGAGGTGGCGCCAATGACATCTGCGGATACTATAGGAAGCAAGTGCTGCTTCCTATAGTTGAATGCGGCGCAAAGGGACGCGCCTTTTCTCGGAAGCGAAGAGATTGCTTCCGAGAAGACATATTATTTTAATATTCACAGGGGTAATCGGTTTGCTGATTGCCTTTGGCAGCTTTGTTATAGCGATGCTTGCTTTTCTCGACGCAGGTGCCTTTCTTTATTGTCATCATAGCATAAACAGATAGTATAATCGAGCATTTTTTGAAAACTGCAGCAGCCCGGCAGCCCCCGGCAACGCTGGGCAGCTCGGTCCGGTCCCTGACGTTCAGTAAGGCCTGGGATATTGTTTACGAATGTTTCTGTGGGGCTTTTTCATGTGCATTTTGTATGAAAATCCCGAGACTGTTCATGCAGCGCTGCGGCCGGCCAAAGAAGCTTGAAAGTTCCATGCAAATCCTGTATAGTAAAGAAGTATCTACAAATGATAGGAACAGTTTCGTGAATCATGTAATTTTCCTGTTGGGAATTGTCGGAAAATAACCGCTGAAACTTATTCAGGCAAAAACCGGCAAATACAATAAAACTCGCTATGAACTTGCAGCGGTTATTTCTCTTGGATTACAGGGTTCGCGAAGCGGTTCCTGTAATCTGTAGACACTTCCTTAAGTGCCTGATGGAGGAGCATACTACAGATTGTTAAGAAGAGACACGGTTTTTGTGAACGGAGGAAAACTTCATGATCATTGATTTTCATACACATACATTTCCGGAAAATCTGGCCGGGCGGGCTATCACGAAGCTGGCCCAAAGCGCCCGGGCGCTGAATTATCTGGACGGCACGGCAGGTGCGCTGCGCGCTTCCATGAGAGAGGCAGGAGTAGATTATTCGCTGCTTCTGCCGGTGGTGACCAGGCCGGGGCAGCAGGAGGATATCAACCGCATTGCTGCGGAGACAAATGCCCGAGGGAAGGAGACAGGGCTGCTTTCTTTCGGCGGCATACATCCGGAAAATGAGAATTACAGACAAATCCTGAGAAACCTGTCAGAGAACGGTGTAAAAGGCATCAAAATCCATCCCGTGTTCCAGCAGGTTCCCATTGACGATATCCGCTACCAGAGAATCATTGCCTGCGCCTCTGAAAATGACATGATTGTCATTACTCATGCAGGATATGATATCGGTTTCCCGGGTGAGAACCAGTCTTCGGTTGCCAGGATTGCCAGAATGCTGGATATCGTAAAGCCGGAGAAATTTGTGCTGGCACACATGGGCGGATGGGAATGCTGGGAGGAAGTGGAGGAATGGATTGCCGGGCGGAATGTGTGGCTGGACACGGCATTTTCGCTGCTGCCCGTTGAACCGGCGCCGGGTACCGTACGCAGTCCGGAGGAAGACCCGCCGCTGTCGCGGGAACGGTTCCTTCGGATAGTCCGCAGGATGGGGGCAGACCGTATCCTGTTCGGCACGGACAGCCCCTGGAGCGGGCAGAGGGAGACGCTTGCGGCAATAAGGGAAAGCGGGCTGAGCCGGACCGAGCAGGATGCCGTGCTGGGGGAGAACGCCGCCGGGCTGTTGGGGATGCGATAATGGGCTCTTTCTCTTTGGAACTGTCAGAAAATAACTACTACAATTTTCTTTTGATTACAGGGTTCGTGTAACGGTTCTTGTAATATGTATAGGTAAAAGCCCAGAAATACAATAAAAATCGCTATAATCTTGTAGCAGTTATTTGTAGACACTTCCTTACGAAAGGGAGTGGGATCTGGCAGACTCACGGCAAGTGGAAAGTCAGTGAAAAATATTTCCGACAGAATACTGTAAAAAACTATACTCAGATGATATAATGTGAATAGCAAAAAGGGTAATGGATTTAGAGGAAAATTTGCCCGGGAAATGGATACGTGGATAGTGCAGAAAAGGTCAGTGGAACCGTGCAGAGATAAACAGGACACATTAGATTGGATAAAGGCGGTCTTTGATTTTAGCGGATTGACAGTGGGAGTGGTATTAAGCATATGATTGAATTGCATATTTTGAGTCAAAGATATCCTTGCAGAACAAAAGATTTACTGTGGTATCGGGAGACTCGTCAGGCGATTTCCCTGATGGAAAATAGAGACTAAAACTTTGGATGACATTAAGCTGCTCAGCGATTCAATGTGGATTCCAAGAGCACGGCATCCGCAAAATCGGACAGCAATGCCATTGTCATGGTATTCAACCGCGTGTTCAACGAAAAGCTTGGCTACGACGGGGCGAACCCAGGGCTGGCGGACTTGGAGCGGGTATTGGATGAGGAGGGCAATTATCAGAAGTTCCAGGAGGCTTTCCGGGAGGAGACGGGTAAGGCATGGCTGGAGGAACGGAATAAATTTAGAGTCATCCGGGGAAAAGTGGCGAAGGCGCTTACGGCTATGGGGCGCATGTCCGAGCAGGAGGCTTTCGATTGGACAAAGGCTGCCACCACCTCCAATTATGAAATCGCCATAGAGGATTTTGCGGAGAGGGTGCGCAAATACATAGAAAAGACCGGGGAAAGGGTGGTCTTCCTGGTGGACGAGATAGGGCAGTTCATCAGCACGGATTCCCGGCTGATGCTGAATCTGCAGACCATGACGGAGGAGCTTGGCTCCCGGTGCAAGGGAAAGGCATGGGTCATCGTCACGGCACAGGAGGATATGGATTCCATGCTGGAGAACATGGACACATCCGCCGAACAGAAGAATGATTTTTCCAAGATTCAGGGACGGTTCAAGACCAGATTATCTCTGTCTTCCGTGAATGCGGACGAAGTCATTCGGGAGAGGATACTGAAGAAGAACGAAGCCGGGAAGGCTACGCTGAAAGCCCTGTATGAGACGGAGGAGACGCGCATCCGGAACGCTGTGGTTTTCAAGGGGAACGGATATGAGATGAAACTTTAAATAATTCTTTAAAAGATTAGTTCATTAATGATTGGAAAGGAATGATGTGGTTTGGAGCAGAAAAGCGATGGAGAAAACCTGAAAGATTTAGAGATGGCAAAGAAAAGAGACCATAAAATTATGATTACAGATGAAGCCATCAAAAAGGTGCCAAGGATAGCATATAAAAATATACCTGAAAGCGAATATAATACTATACAGGAATTAGCGAAAAACGTATTGAAAATCTCCAAGGATGAAAATAATTCAAATGAGGTTGCAATCACATATAGCATGGAAAGTGTTGAATATATCCGAAAAGGGGAAGAATATATTGGCGTGGCGCTGGGGAGCGAGCATGAGGTAGACCCAATCAGTAACACAACGGCATATCACCTGGTATCGTCTGCTAAATCATGTATTGTTATCGTGCTGCACAATCATCCATCGCTTTCCGATTTTTCCTTGTCAGATGTACAGTTTTTACTGCGGTATGCGAGTGTCAAGATGATGGTGGTGGTTACAAACCTGGGAAGTATCTCATACCTTGTAAAAGGGAAAGCGTATGTATATGAAAAAGCTGTTACGCTGTTTAATGAGGCAGTTAATGCAAATAATGAAGCCAGGGATTTGAAAGACCTGCAAAGAGCCGCGGACTGTTTTTTGAAAAATTGTTATAAAGTTGGACTTGATTATGATAACCGATAGAGAGGAGAACGGATTTATGGAAGACCACGCTATCTTAAGCGAACGTTTGGAAGACCAGTTGAAAGCAGTAGAATGGGCCAGGGCGGAACAGAAGAAAATTTTAAAAGAAAAGGGTGAACGGCTGTCCAAAGAATTGATGGATAAAATGACGCCATTTATTTTAAAGGAGCAAAAACAAATAGAGCATTGATAGAGAGCTATTTCCAAAATCAGTTGTCAATCTTTGGGAATTTGCTATAATTAAGGAAATGAATACATGGAAAGAGAATTTTCGGTTTTGTCAAAACTTTTAGCAGAGACCTCCTTTGAGAATGGATATGAGTCTGCGGCAGAAAAATACTTCAACTTGTTATGGGATAAGTATGGTGCTATTGCGGAGAAAGCGCTTCAAACCATATATCACCAAAATATGTTTGGCAATCACAATGTTTTAAAGCATGTATTGTTTATAGGCGGTAATACCTCGGCCGACAGAAGAGCGAATCTGGAAGTGATTCCTTTAGCAGGCATTTCCAATCCGGACATAGAGATACAGGATTTGTCGGTAAAGTGTCTTGAAGCATGGGAAGACAAGAAATATTTGCCCATATTGACGAATTTGCGCGATAAAACAGGCGTTTTAAGGCTTAAAAACCATATTGACGATGTGATACAAAATTTGGCTGAGATATAAAATGGGATATTCTGTGATAGAAATTGATGAACCCCTGTCATGTATCGAATCGGTATCATCGACAGCGCAAAGAATGGATGTGCTGAGATATGAGAAGCTGTCGTGTATTTGATGATTTAATCAGATGAAGTTTGCACATAAAATCCATATTAAGGCAGGAACCAACCAATGGACGAACTAAACCTACAGGAAATCGAAAAAAGCTTAACGAACAGTTCACAGGCGGCCAGCGCCTGATTTTCTGGTACGATGCGGACGCCTCTTTTGAAGCAGAAGTGGACAGGCTGCAGCTGGGCGACGTACAGATACTGCACCTGACGGAGAACAACGCGTTCCGCACCAAGCTGCTTTTGGAACATGAGGACACAGAAGGGCAATATCTGATATACGCGCCTTTTGAGAAACCGGCGGTTGCGAAAAACCATTTGGAAGATACGCTCCTGTATTCCAAAGAATTCTATGCCGACAGGCTTTCCCTGATTGCAGCCGAGATAGGGCTTCCCTCAAGGCTGCGGGGCTCCCTGGAGGCGCTGAAGACATTCTTTGCCGCGGGAGGGGGAAAGCTGAAAGCCCAGGAAAGGCAGGCAGGCGTCCGCCGCACCAACGCTTTCCTGGAGAGGGCCAGGGAGCTGGATTTATCTGGGGCAAATGGGGAGAGCCTGTCCCTCATTGCCATGTGTGTGATATCCAAAGCAAGGAATACGGCAATGGATGATTTGTTCTATTCCGTCTTGTCCTATGGGGATATTTATGCCCAGGAAGTGGTTGCGGAATTCGCCCGAAACGGATTGGACAGAGAATTCTGGAAGATTTGCGAGAGCCGTTTTGGCTATCAGGATTCCCGTCCCACCCTTTTGAAATTTACCTTGTCCCTGTTTGCAGTGTACACTTGCAGGGAGGATTTCGCCCTGCTGCCAAAGGCCTGGGAGACATATGCCCCGGATACCATGCGCAGGAAAACCAGCAATATCTCTGTGCTGCTGGAAAACATGATGAACAATGTGCTGTATCAGGAGTGCTTTGATGAAATATCTCTGATGGCATCCGGGGAACTGCAGGCGGAGAGGGCACTGAATCGCTTTCCCAGAGAAGAGCTGCTGCATATGAATTCCTTTGCCGTCATAGATGATTTGCTGATTGCCTGGATGATTGACCGTGAGCTTGCGGAGGACAAAAATGCCGCGGTTTCCGGTATGTCCATTCCGGATATCTGCCAAGAGCGGCTGCGGTGCCATTTCGGTTCCGGGAAGAAGGCGGAATATGCAGCTCTCCTTGCGGGATACAGCCTGCTCCAAGCGACGGATTTTATGCCGAAAGAGACCTTGCAGGAACTGATTGCCTCCTATTGTGAGAGGGATTACCGGATTGACACGGAATACCGGAAATTCATTACGGCATTGGATGCCATGGAGGATACGGCGGCTTTTGAGCAACTGGCGGACTTGGTTCAAAACATATACAGTACGGATTATCTGGAGAAAATCGTGTACAAATGGAATGCCGCATATGAGAAAAACGGATTACATCATTCCGCAATCACCCATACCGCCGGGGAACAGCGGAAATTCTACCGGGACAAAGTGGCTCCCTTGAGAGAGAAGGTTGCGGTCATCATCTCTGACGGGCTGCGGTATGAGGCGGCGAAAGAACTGGAGGACAGGCTGCGCGAAGATGAAAATACAAATGTCTCCATGTCTGCCATGTTGGCCTCCCTGCCAACCATCACATCGGTAGGGATGGGATGTCTGCTGCCCCACGAAAAGATGGAACTGTCTGAGGAAAAGGCGCCTAAGGTGATGCTGGATGGGGCTCCGTCCGTGTCCACTGCCCAGAGGGAAGCCATCCTGAAGAAAGCCAATGAAAATGCCTGCGCCGTTGATTTTGACACAGTAAAGGACATGAAATCCAAGGATTTAAAAGAACTTTCCGTGAGGAGAGAGGTCATATATATCTACCATAACCGGATTGATGCCACAGGGGAAGCCTCCAGGACAGAGAACAGTGTCTTTGACGCGGTGGAAAAGACAGTGGAGGGCATCTGGTGCATTGTGCAGATGGACTATGAATACATCGAGGAGGACAGGAAGAATGGGACGCCGGTGCAGATTCGGAAACTGACCCCGATTCAGATGCCCCATATCGATATGGAAGAGTTGAGACAGGGGAGGAAAGCCTTTTGCAAGGGGCAGTGGCTGGACGTGCTGCTGCGCTCTGTGGGCATGGAGCCGGAGGCTCTGTCCTATCGGGAGAAATGGCTCATTCTGACCAGAATGATTCCCCTGGTGGAGAACAATTTCAACCTCTGTGAGCTTGGCCCCAGAAGTACGGGAAAATCCCATCTGTATAAAGAAATCTCGCCCAACAGCATCCTTGTCTCAGGCGGACAGACCACTGTGGCGAATCTGTTCTACAATATGGGGAGAAAGACCGTGGGCCTTGTGGGGCTGTGGGACTGTGTCGCCTTTGACGAAGTGGCGGGCATACATTTCAAGGACAAAGACGGGATTCAGATTATGAAGGACTATATGGCTTCCGGCTCTTTTGCCAGAGGCAAGGAGGAAAAGGCGGCATCTTTGGCACCATCAGCACCACCACGAAAGACTATATTGTGCATTATCAGGATTTGCAGGGTATCGGCATGACGGACAGGCTGGCACTGCCTACTTTGATTGCCTTGTGTTCCATTAGCTTAGGCAGGCCTGTCCTGGGCAGCATGGCCGTGTTGGGAGAAATCAGCATCAGTGGCATTTTGCAAAAGGTGGACAATGGACTGGCCAGTGTGCTGCAGGCTTGTCTGGACAATGGGGCGAGGAAAGTGCTGCTGCCCATTTCTTCTGCGGGGGACTTAAGTAGCGTGCCGGCGGAGTTGATTGGAAGTTTTAACTTGATTTTTTATAACAGTGCGGAGGATGCGGTGTTTAAGGCTTTGGGGGTGGAATAAAGCCATAATACAATTATAATTTATATTCACAGTCAAAACATTTGTCAACGTGAACGATAATGAGTGAGCGCTTCTGAAATACGGAACAAACAACCAGTAAATGAATGCGCTCATGAGTATGCCAGCACATATACACGGAAATGGAAACTTGAAAACGAAAGAGAACATCAGAGCAAAGAGGAGGGACAAAATGGCAAAACAGGTAAAGGGAAAGTGCAGGTATTGCGGGAAAGAGTATGGCAAAGCATATATCATTCGGCATCTGGCATCCTGCAAAGAACGTGAGCGCCGGCTGGAAAAGGAGACCGGAAAAAGGAAATGCGGATATTTCGAACTTTTGATTTACGGGAAGTATAATCATGATTATTGGATGGTAATCGAGATAAATGAGACGGCAACCCTGGAGTATGTGGATAAATTTCTGAGAGACATCTGGCTGGAATGCTGCGGGCATCTGAGTGATTTTGAGATTAATGGCGTCAGCTATGAAAGGTATCCGGATCCGGACCCTTTCTGGGGCAGAGAAGTACAGAGTATGGACTGCAAACTGAAGTCAGTGTTTCAGGAAGGTATGTCTGTCAGGTACAGGTACGATTTCGGCTCAACAACAGAACTGGTGATAGAGGTCAGGGGCTACCGGATCGGATATGAAAGGAAGGAGAATCTTCTGATATTGTCAAGAAACAATCCAAAAACCTTTGTATGCGGAGAATGCGGGAAGAGAACAGCGGTTTACATCGCTCCGGAGCTTGTTTATGACGGGAACCCATTCTTGTGCAGGGAATGCAGCGAACAGGAGGAATATGAGGAGGAGTTTTTGCTGAATGTCTGCAATTCTCCCAGGATGGGGGTGTGCGGTTATAACGGAAGCGAGGTTTATCCCGAGGAGTTTATTCCGGATCCGGACAATAAGGAAATGTCTGCAGATAAATGATATCGGTTTATGACTCCCCTTTCGGAATTGTGTACCCATTAGACACTTCCTTATCATGCAAAACCGCTCCCCGGCAGCTTGTGAAAGCGCCGGAAAGCGAAGGTTCGGTTTACAGATAAGTGACCTGCGCATCGGCATCATAGGTATGGGGCTCTTTAGTGACCGCCTTATGCCCGAAAGCGATGGCAATCTTGTACTCATAATCTGCGGGGAAGCGCAGGGCAGTGGCGAAATGCGACTTCTTCTCTCCCTGCATCGCGTCCAGGATGCAGCCGATGATCAGGCTCCCCAGACCAAGGCCCTCCGCCGCCAGGGCCATGTTCTCCACGGCGATGCCCGCGTCCAGGGAGCCCCATTTGCAGGTGCTGTCGGCGCTCAGGATCACTACGGTGGGCGCTTCATAGTAAAAGTTGTGGGCCGGGGAGACGATGTCCCGCAGGCGGTTCTTCTCGTCCTCCAGCTCCTTTAAAACGGGATGATCCCCTTTTAGTACCGTGAAATGTACTTCCTGCCTGTTGGCCGCTGTGGGCGCCTGGAGCCCGGCCTGTATCAGGGCGTTCAGCTGCGCGTCGCTCAACGGTTCATCCGTGTATCCTCTTGTGGAACTGCGTTTTTCGATTGCTTCGATGACTTGGCTCATGTAGCCGTCCTCCTTTCTCTGTGTATTTCAGTATATTTTACCAGAGGTTTTTTGTCAATCAGCTGGCGCTTCCCTTTCAATACCTGATGGCGGAGAGGCATCGCATCTCCTCGCTTTTGAATATTTCATCGGCAAATTATCCCCGGTTCTCCTGCGCCACCAGCTGGTCAGCGCCGTACATCTTCCTTAATTTTGGTTTTTCAATCTTGCCGGTGGCATTTCTGGGAATCTCGTGGAAAATGATTTCCTTGGGACGCTTATATCTGGGCAGTTCCTTGCAGAAAGCCTCCACTTCCTCCCAGGTGCATTCCATTCCGTCCTTCACCTCAATGATGGCCGCTGTCTTCTCGCCCAGGCGCCTGTCGGGAAGACCGATGACAGCCACATCCTTGACTTTGTCATGCTGCCGGATGAAATCCTCAATCTGGACAGGGTAAATATTCTCACCGCCGCTGACAATGACATCCTTCTTGCGGTCCACCAGGAAATAGAATCCGTCCTCATCCTGCATGGCCATATCGCCCGTGCACAGCCAACCGTCCTTTAATGCTTCGGCAGTAGCCTTCTCGTCGCGGTAATAACAGGTCATGAGGCCGGGGCCTTTGACGCAGAACTCGCCCACATCCCCCCGTTTTACCTCAGTTCCGTTTTCGTCCACGATTTTACATTCCCAGCGGTACCCCGGAATGCCTATGGCACCTACCTTATGGATATTTTCCATGCCAAGGTGGACACATCCGGGGCCTGTAGATTCGGAGAGGCCATAGTTCGTATCGTAGTCATGATTCGGGAAATATGATTTCCAACGTTTAATCAGGGAGGGCGGCACCGGCTGCGCGCCGATATGCATCAGACGCCACTGAGCCAGCTGATAGTTTTCCAGATGCAGCTCACCTGCGTCCAGGGAGTCAAGGATATCCTGGGCCCAGGGCACCAGCAGCCACACAATGGTGCAGTGCTCGCTGGAAACTGCCGATAGGATGGTCTCCGGCCGGGTTCCTTTCAAAAGCACGGCCCTGCTGCTGGCCACCAGGCTGCCCATCCAGTGAAATTTCGCGCCTGTATGGTACAGAGGCGGGATGCAGAGGAAGGTGTCTTCCCGCCCGGTGTTGTGATGTTTCTGCTCCATTTCCGCAGCCTGGGTCAGGCTCCGGTGCTTATGTAAAATGGCCTTGGGGAAGCCGGTGGTTCCCGAGGAAAAATAGATGGCGCCGTAGTCCTCTTCCGTAATCTCCACATGAGGGTCCTGGCTGGAGAAATCAGCCGCCAGTTCATGGTAGCTTTCCGCAAAGGTGGGGCAGTTGTCTCCTGCGTATATCAGAAGGCGTCCCTTTGCCAGCCGCTCCGCATTGGCTTCGATACGTCCGATGAAAGCCGGTCCGAATACGATGATATCCACTTCAGCCAGTTCTGCGCAGTACAGAATCTCTCCCGCATCATAACGGAAATTGAAAGGCACGGCGATGGCACCGCACTTTAAGACGCCGAAATAGATGGGAAGCCATTCCAGGCAGTTATACATCAGGATGGCAACCTTGTCCCCCTTTTTCACGCCCCTGCCGATAAGCATATTGGCGAAACGGTTGGCTTTTTCGTTGAAGACGCTCCAGGTAATCTCCCTCCGGTAAGGCTCAAACCGGTCAGGCTGAATCAAATCGTATTCTTTCCAGGTAGTCCGCCGGGTGTCCTTTTCATCCGGGTTCAATTCCACCAATGCTACTTCATTGGGGTACATCCGCGCGTTTCTGTCCAGAAAATCTGTAACTGGCATTTTGCGTTCCTCCTTATTATTAGTTATAGCCTCTCGGAATCTACAGACCGTTTATCATGCGGCTTTCCAGAATCCGCATTTGCCGATTCCCCCGCTTTTCCGGGTACCTTTCTGACAAAATGCCTGATTTTGCTGCCCGAAATTCCGAGAGTCTATTAGTTCCGTACCTGCCCCGGCAGGCCGATGCATCACTGTAAAGCTTTACATCATTAAAGGTATCATATACAGCCCCAAAAGTCAATTTGAATCGTGGTCCGCCGCGGTTCGATTATTTGAAAGAGAGTTGAAAACAGAACGCCGGTTTTGGAAGGATACTTTGATGTATTATACTTTTTCTACAGGATAAAAGACATTCATGTGGAAAGGAGTATGAATATCATGGAAGGACAATGGAAAAAGGAGAATATGGAACTATGGGATTCCACAGCTATGGAAGAAGCCTGCGGCAGGGAAAATATTATACATTGTTTTCTCTGCTGGAAGAGAATGACTCCATTCCCATTTACTACTTTTACCCGGCGAAATGCAGGCAGGATGTGAAACAGTATAATGCCGTGAAAAATACGGACAATGTATACGAGTTTGCGTTTGACTGCACTGCTCATGCGGATACGGTAAAGGGCAGGGATTTCCCGGAGATTTTGACGATGACGGATCAGGAACTTATGCTGCTGCAGCGGAGGTACCGGGGCAGTTTGATAGATAAAGAGGCATTCTTACTAAACTAAAGTCTATAATGTCCTGTAAAAACCCCCTTTCTTGTCTGTAGAAGCAGGGGGGTTAAATTTGTTTTTATATTAGGCACTTAACAATGTTTTCTTGCGCAAAATGGCAACATTTTGGTTCCGGCTTGTCCGGGTTAGGGTAGAGGAGACAGATCTGTCGGTTATGCTTGGAAATCTGTATGAAAACGCTATCGAGGCCAGCCTGAAGATAGAGGATACCTCGAAGCGGTATATCAGGATAGAAATTGCCTGTATGGAAGGGAATCTTATAATCAGTTTTTCGAATGCGGCGAAAGAGGATGGGAAGAAGGTTGGGGGCATATGGCGCACGACCAAGGAGCAGTTTTCTGAGCATGGCTTTGGCACCGACACTGTTTGACAGCAGGACGAACAAAGATATCTTTTTGGATAATGCGCAGGATTTTTTTATACCACCCCGTCTTTCTGGAAACGCTTTGTGTACGCAAATGTAGGAGTATATACAAATGATATTTTGGAAACAGTGTCCGATAAAAAATATTCGCTACGAGGTAATATAAGCTTTATCCTTCAGAAAGCATGGCAAATGGATAAACTGCTGCTGGCGGTAGCTGTCCTGCAGATTCCGGTAATGGTGCTGCTGCCGCTGTGTACCGCATACCTATCCTCTTTTTTGTAAAATGGATCAGTGCCGGAGCCACCCCCGGCCAGCTTGCCGGAAATATAATGGGGCTGTCCTTTGCACTGCTGATATTAAGCCTTCATACCAGGAGCTTTTTTTGGTAGTGTTCCAGGATTTTAAGGCATTGGATCCGATAGCGGAATACGAGATATATTAGACGACATTGCGGTTTTCCATATGGGGGAACTGGTACAAAGGGGGACGCATGACGAGCTGGTGGCCTGTGAAGAAGGGAAGTATTATGAACTGTGGGTTACTGTTCACTGGCCCCATTAGGCCATTGTGAAAAGTGCTGAAATTTATTTT
>CAJUFB010000030.1:28688-42363 GCA_910585805.1 uncultured Acetatifactor sp. | reverse complement strand
TTCCGGGCTTTTGCCTGAAGCAATTGCAGCAGTTATTTTCCGACAATTCCTAACAGTGATTTCGTGCGCAAAATGGCAAAATTTTAGTTCCGGATTGTCCGGGTCAGGGAGGAGATATGGATCGACAGGAAATGACAGACAGGCTGCTTGATGAGGCCGCAGGTGCATATGACGAAGCGGAAGGAATGGTGGCAAGGGATTACAGGCACTGGGTGGGCGGATACCATACCAGGCGTACAGGCAGGACACATGTAGTCAGGGATACTGCGGATTACGCGGCAGCGGCCCTGATACTGAAACGGGAAAAGGATTATGACAGGGCGATAAAAGGGCTGTACCGGCTCTGTGAACTGCAGGATGTGAGAGAGGGAAGTAAGACGTTTGGCCTGTGGCCTTATTATCTGGAGGAAGATCTGGAGCATATGTTGGCGCCGGACTATAACTGGTCTGATTTTATCGGCAAGGATTTGATCGGAGTCTGTGCCCTGTGCAGGGACAGGCTGCCGGAAGCGCTTTACACCAGGCTCCTTGCAGCCATCCGCAATGCCATGGAGTGCAGCATCCGTCGCAATGTGGGAGAAGATTATACCAATATGAGTATCATGGGCTGCATGACGGTCACTGCGGCGGGAGAGCTTCTGGGGGAAGAGAGGTTTCTGGAAATCGGCAGAGGCCGTCTGGAGAGGCTGTATGAATATACCCGGTATAACGGGGCATTCAGCGAGTATAACAGTTCGGCCTATGTACTGGTGGCCATCAATGAAATCATGAGGATGCTGGCCTTTTTCAGGGACAGGACATGCCGCGGCATTGCATGGGAACTGAACATGTATGCGTGGGAAATGCTTGCGGTTCATTACAATGCTTCCCTTGGTCAGCTGACACCGCCCCAGGCCAGGGCGTACCGGGATGTGGACAACGGCTCTCTGGCCTGGACGATCTGGCAGGGAACCGGCGGAAGATACGGAAGGTATCCGGACGAAGAAGGGTTTCGCCAGGGGGCGGTTTCCCTGGAATCCCTGTGTTTTCCGCCGAAATGTCCCGGGGAACTGTTTCCCCTCTTTGAGGAAGGGGAACTGTTTCTGGCACATACATACTATCGTCGGAATTCCCTTCGCAGCAGGGAGGCGGATCTGACCATCATCCGGGAGCAGGACAGCCCGGATCTGACAGCATATTCCTGGAAGACACAGGTACTTTCCATGGGCGCTTTCGGCATGTGTGACTGTTGGGGACAGAGAAGGAATGTGATGGTGGTATGGGACAGGGAGAGGCCGAAATGTTTCAGGCTGCGCTGTATCATGGGAGAGTATGATTTCTGTTCCGGTTTTACCCGTGCCGTGCAGAACAAAAATATGATTTTGGGGCATTTGGGTCTGGTGACGGACAGAGGAAGCTTTCATTATATTCTGGATAAGGATAAAAGCGGGTGTTATGAGACGGATAGCCTGTACTTTAGCTTTGAACTGGGCGGGGATACGGAAGGGCTGCAGATCAGGCAGAAGGGAAAGGATTTCCTTATCTGGGATAAGGCGGTGAGAATCCGGCTTCATGTGGAGAAATGGTTTTTTGACGGAAAAGAGGCAAAGGTGAAGGTGTCCGAAAACGGGAAGTCTGTGATTCTTATGGGGTATGAAGGACCGGTGAAGCGGTTGGATACCAGGAGACTGGGTGATACCTGGGGTGTTTTTACCCTGACGGCGGAGAGTGCCGCAGAAGCGGCAGTTAAGCCGGAGGGGACGGATAAGGCGGCATGGGACGCATCGATGCAGGAGAAGGATGAGAGCCGGGAAGGAGAACTTATACTCAATCCACTGCCCGGCGGCAGGATTCGGGTGAATTGGAACTCTATGGAACTGGAGGGCTTCAGCTATCCGGTGCCGTACAGGCGGGCCATAGGGTTGGATAGGCCGGACTGGGACAGGATGGAGGAGGACATAGAAGCGATCCTGTGCCGTATGCAGGAGATGAGGGCGGACGGCGCAGTGAAGGAAAGCTGTCCTATCAGTATTATTTCCATGGATGCGTGGGAGTGGCCCCAGGGAGTGGCGCTGTTTGCCATGTATCAGTATTATCGGGAAAGCGGTAACAGATCTGTGTTGACATATCTTCAGAACTGGTTTGACAGACAGATGGAGAAAGGGCTTCCCCCGCAGAATATCAATACCACCTGTCCCATGCTGACCATGGCCTGTCTCTATGAGGAGACAGGAGAAGAGAAATATCTGCCGCTGCTGAAGGAGTGGCTGGACGGTGTTATGTACCGGCTGCCCAGAACAGAGGAGGGCGGGCTGCAGCATGTGGTCAGTGGTGTCCTGAATCCCGGGCAGCTCTGGGATGATACTCTGTATATGGCGGTTCTCTTCCTGGCACGGATGGGCCGGATTCTGGGGGATGAAGGCTGTATTCAGGAGAGTATCAGGCAGTTTATGGTACACGTAAAATATCTGTCGGATGCAAAAAGCGGGCTTTTTTACCACGGTTGGACTTTTGAGGGAAAGCATCATTTTGCCGGAGCGCTGTGGGGAAGAGGGAATTCATGGTATACAGCAGGGTTGGTGGACTATCTGGAATGCCTGGAGGGGAATCAGGGAGTGCGGGAATTCCTGCTGAGTACGTTGAAGAGGCAGGCGGAGGCTCTGGAACGCTGTCAGGATGAAAGCGGACTATGGCATACGCTGTTGGATGACCCGGAATCTTACCTTGAGACTTCGGCATCCTGTGCCTTTGCCTATGGGATTTTGAAAGCAGTGCGGAAGGGGTACCTGCCGGGAAAGTTTGCGGCGGTGGGCGAAAAAGCTGTAGCAGGGGTTCTGGATAAGATTCGTGAGGACGGGACCGTGGATGGTGTGTCCTATGGCACGCCGGTATTCTCAACCTTGCAGGAGTATAAAGAGGTGGAGGTCTGCCCCATGCCTTACGGGCAATCCATGGCACTGATGATGCTGGTGGAGGCATGCAGAGGCCGGTCCGGGTGAGAAATCGTTGGCGGAGACATGCGGAAGCCAAAACAGTCTTGAAGCGCAGGGATGGTACTATTATTAGGAGGAATTATGTTGACGATCAGGATAAGTTCCGTTGACGGGACAGCGGAGGATACAGGGAATGCCTTGGATACGGAGCGGATACAGGAAGCCATTGATACCTGCTTTCGGCAGGGGGGCGGGACGGTTGTGCTGGAGGCAGGCGTGTATGTGACGGGGACACTTCAATTGAAAAGTCATGTGACTTTGTATCTTGCCAGGGGAGCCCTGCTGTCAGGCAGCAGCCGGCTGGAAGACTACCCGGATAATGAGTCCTGCTTTACGGATGCGGTGGGGCACAGAAGGGGGAGAGCGCTGCTCTATGCCGCAGACGCGGAGGACATTGGACTGGAGGGAGAAGGGAGCATCGACGGGCGGGGCGGCGAATTCCCGCCTCAGCATCCTGGCCATATGCTGCGTCCATTTCTGGTCAGACTGGTGCAGTGCAGCGGTGTCAGAATCACCGGACTGGAATTCAGGCAGTCAGCTGCCTGGTGCTTTCATCTGCAGGAGTGCCGTAATGTGGTTCTGGAGGAAGTGAAGGTGACTAACCGGTGCAATGGCAACAATGACGGGATAGACATTGACGGCTGCAGCATGGTCAAAATCAGAAACTGCAGTCTGGATACAGGAGATGACGCCATATGCCTGAAAACGACAGGAAGGAAATCCTGTGAACAGATTTTCGTCACCGGATGCCGGGTGACGACAGGGTGGGCAGCTTTTAAAATCGGTACGGAGTCCGTGGGGGATTTCAGGGATATTGAGGTGGCGGACTGTATATTTTACGATGTAAAGGGATGCGGAATCAAAGTAGTACCTGTGGACGGCGGCAGTGTGGAGGGATTGTATCTGCATGATATCCGTATGATAAACTGCACTGGTCCTGTTTTTTTCAGCCAGGGCGAACGGCTTCGCAGATATTTCGGAGAGTATAAGGAGCAGCCGGGAAAAATATCCCATGTGCGGTTGGAGAGGATAAAGGCACATGCGGTCAGTGCAAAGGGCGGAATGTATCGGGGAAAGCCCTGGGGGAATGCCAGGGGATGTGTGGTGTTTTCCGGTTTGAGAAATCTGCCCATGGAGGATGTGGTACTGAAAGATTGTGAATTTGATATGCCGGGCGGTGTAATAGAGGAAGTCCATGGCAATGTTCCGGAGATGGGAGAACAATATCCGGAATTTCATCTGTTTGACCCGCTTCCCTGCTGGGGGATGTATCTGCGCCATATTGACGGGGTGCGATGCGATGGGGTGAAGATGAGCTGCAGAGAAACGGATGTCAGGCCCATGACAGCAGGGGAGGATGCCCGGAATGCAGCCTGCGGGGAGTTGGAGGCAGAGTTTATGGAGAAAAAGGAGGATGCCCGGAATGTATGTGGATGATGCACCGGAACTTTTTTACAGTTTTGACGATGAGCGCAGAGAGGTCTGCTTCAGAAGGTTTGATATGCCCACGCCGTGGATGAACTATCTGTCCAACGGTACTTTTACCACAATGATATCCCATGCCGGAGGCGGGGTGGCTTTTTATAAATCTCCGCAGATATTCCGGATCAATCATTATCGTTTCTTTCATCTGCCCACAGACAGGAGCGGCTTTTATACTTATATCAGGGACGGAGAGAAAGTCTGGTGTCCCACCAGTCAGCCGGTGGCAGTGAAGCCGGCTGACTGGCGCTCCTTCCATGGAATGGGCTATACGCGGTTCGAGGCTGAGGAGCAGGGGCTGCATGCGACGGCTACATATCTGGTGGGCGGGAGGGAGAATGCGCTGATCTGGAACCTGAAGTTTGTCAGCGACAGGGACAGAAAGATCGGGCTGTATCCTTTCGTGGAGTTGGGGATGATGGAGTTTATGCGGGAACTACAGTGGCAGTGTTACAATAAGCATCAGTTGGAAGTATTCTGGATGGAGAAGGTGCAGGCGCTTGTATACCGCTATGGGGTGGAGGATCAACCGAAGCCCGGGGAGACACCGTTGATTTATTTTGCGGCAGATGTGCCGGTGCAGGCCTACGAGGGAGACAGGGACGAATTTATCGGTCCCTACCGCAGCGAGGAGAATCCTGTGGGACTGGAGCAGGAGATGCTGGGAAATTCCGTGCTGAAAGGAGGGGATCCCTGTTTTGCGCTGCAGTTGGAACTGGAACTGAAAGCAGGGCAGGAGACAGAGGTCAATATTTTCCTGGGAGCTGCTTCAGACAGGGAAGATATTGCCAGGGCTCTGGAAGTCTGCCGGAGAAAGCACTTTGCGGAGGAAGAGAAAGAGGCTTTGGCAAATTATTGGGAGGAGTATCTGGGGCGTTTCCAGTGCAGGGTGCCGGATGCGGACACTGCCAGGATGGTTAACTGTTGGAATCCCTATCAGGCACACCGTAATTTCCTTTTTTCCAGAAATCTGTCTTATTATGCCACGGGAACTTTCCGGGGAGTGGGATACCGGGATACGGCCCAGGATATCCTGGCGATGGTACCTTTTGATATAGAGGCGGCAAAGGAGAAGACCAGGCTGCTTTTGAAGCAGCAATACGGGGATGGCCATGTGAACCATTATTTCTTTCCTGTGGAGGGATATGAACCGGTGGCCAGTGTCCATTCGGATGACCATCTATGGACGATTCTCACGGTCTGGCATATTGTCAGCGAGGAGGGAAAACTGGATTTTCTGAAGGAGCGTATTCCTTATTATGACGGCGGGGAGGACAGTGTCTACGGGCACCTTCAGAAAGCGCTTGCATTTAGCACGGCGCATCTGGGGGAGAGGGGATTTCCGCTGATGCTGCGCTCCGACTGGAACGATGCGTTATTCCGGGTATGCAGGGAGGGGAAGGGAGAGAGTATCTGGACGTCCATGCAGTTGGGGGTAGTACTGGGAAAAATGGAAGAACTGGCAAGGCGAATGGGAGATGGAAAAACGGAACGTTTCTGCGGAGAATGTTACATCGAACAGAAAAGGCTGGTGAATACTCTGGGCTGGGACGGGAAGTGGTTTCGCAGGGCAATCATGGACAGTGGAATGTATGTGGGGACGGCGGAGAGTGAGGAGGCCCGGATCTGGCTGAATACGCAAAGCTGGTCTGTGCTGTCGGGAATGGGCAGCAAAGAAAAGTCCCGCATGGCAATGGATGCGGTGTACGAGATGCTGAATACGCCACTGGGGATTAAAAAGATTGATCCGCCTATTGTAACGTTTCCCAGTCCGCAGGAGCCGCTTACGAATTACAATCCGGGAACGGGAGAAAACGGCTCAGTGTTCTGCCATGCAAATACATGGGCAGTGATCGCGGAGTGTATGTTGGGCAACGGAGACAGGGCTTATGAATACTATCATCAGCTGATCCCGTCGGTGGCTGCCGGGAAAGCGGGTATCTGGCGATATAAAGCGGAGCCATATGTATATGCGTCGAATATATTCGGCCCGGACAGCATCAGGTTCGGCCTGGCCAATGTATCCTGGCTGACAGGGACGGCGGCATGGATGTATGTAGCGGTGAGCCAGTATATTCTGGGGGTACGGCCCGTTTATGAAGGTCTGGTGGTGGATCCCTGTCTGCCGGGAGCATGGGGGCATGTGGATGTGATAAGGAAATTCCGGGAGGGTGTCTATGAGATATCCATAGAAAAAGGGGAGGAAGATTCCCTGACAGTGGACGGCAGGCGCCTGACAGGACGGCTGATTCCCTATAAAGAGTTTGGGGCAGGAAAGCATGAAGTGAAGTTGGTCACAGGACAGAGGTGAAGCGATGTTGGAATATTTTCGGAAAAGGATGGAAGAGCGGGGAGAAGCGGTGATCGTTTATCTGGGCGGCTCCATTACGGAGGGGCAGGGAGTGGAGGACAAGCGGCTGTGCTGGCAGGGATTGCTGCAGAGCGAACTGGAAGAAACATATCCGGAGTGTGTATTTTCTGCTTATAATGCCGGTATCGGCGGGACGGATTCCCGCTTTGGGGCATTCCGTATGGAGCGGGATGTGCTGTGCCGCAGACCGGACCTGCTTTTGATAGAATTTGCCGTCAATGACTATGGCAGGCCGACATGGGATATACGGGAATCATTGGAGGGAATTCTTATCAGGCTGTGGAGAGAAATTCCGGAGTGTGATGTGGTTTTCGTACTTACGGCCACAGGGAAGATGGCAGAGGAAAATCAGGACAGGCTGCCGGAGTCGGTGCGCATACATATGGAAGTGGCCGGGCAGTACGGAATTCCCTGGGTCAATGTGGGGAGAAAGCTGTTTTCCGAAGTGAAGGAGGGGACGGCTTTGGAGGAACTGCTGCCGGATGGGGTGCATCCGAACAGGAAAGGGTATCGGATTTACTTTGAAGGAGTGTGGAAATTCCTGAGAGATGGGTTGGAAGGAAGAAATTCGGGAGAGGGTCAGGCGGAAGAGCAAAGCAGCCAGGCAGGAATTGTCAGAAAAGGGGGAAAGCAGCCGGGAGAGAGTCTGGAAGAAACAGGGAGCACTCCGGAGGAAAACACCGGGAAGGAGGGAAAGCATACTGGAGAGAGGCCGGAGAAAGAGCTTCGGATGGAAATCAGGAAGAAAGAGGGAAAGTATGCGGCATGCGGGATGATACCGGCTTCCCGGGCCAGGTTACAGGGGTTTGTCACGGAGCATATCGCCATGTGCGGAAGATATGGGAGCTATGTGAGCAGCAACAGGCCGGGGGATTTTCTGGAATTTGTATTTCAGGGGGATAAGGTAGGGCTGTTTTACATGATTTCCTGTGACGGCGGACGGATGGAATGGTCGTTGGATGGAGGAAGCTTCGAAGAAATTTCCGCATGGGATGCCTATGCCCGTTCCTTTGACCGGGGGAGCGCCAGAATATTGGCGGAGAACCTGGAACCGGGGAAACACAGGCTGTGTATCCGGGTGGCGGCGGGCAGAGATGCGGAATCAAAGGGGAATTTTGTCAGGATCAGTGATTTCCTGGTGTAAGGAAGTGTCTGCAAATAACTGCTACAAGTTTGCAGCAATTTTTATTGGGGAGACAGATTGGTGTTGGATGGAAGAGGAGACGGAAGATGAAAAGAAGAAAGTGGAGACAGGTTTGCAGTGTTTTGATTGCTTTGTGTCTGATGGGCAGTGTTTTGTGGGAACCCGGTCTTTCCGTTAAGGCGCAGGAGAGTCAGGAGAATGCAGATGAGCCTGTAAGCGGAAATGGGCAGGAAGCGCCAGGTTCCGGAGGGAAGGTTTCGGGAGAGGAAAGCGCAGAGCCGGATGATGTTCCGAAAGCGGGAGTCCTGGTACCGCAGGAGACAGAGCCGGAAACTGTGATAACGGGTGAAAAAGAGACAGAAACGGGAGCCGCGACACCGAAGGAGGAGCCGGGGACGGGAGCCGTGGCGCCAGATGAGAAGGAACAGGGAACGGGAACCGCGACGCGGGAGGAGAAGGAGCCGGGGACGGGAGCCGCGATGCCGGAGGAGCCGGGGACGGGAGCCGCGATGCCGGAGGAGCCGTGGACGGGAGCCGCGATGCCGGAGGAGCCGTGGACGGGAGCTGCGATGCCGGAGGAGCCGGGGACAGGAGCCGTGACATCGGAGGGAGATACTTTGGAACAGCGGAGCGGAGAAGCGGGAGTTCAACAGGATGATATTTTCAACCAGGATTTCGAAGATACAGCGGAAGGGGCTCTTCCCCGGGGATGGAAGTTCGGGAATCCGGGCAATTCCAAAGCCAGTGCCGGAGTGAAGGTAATAGGCGGAAATCATGTGTTGGTACTGGATCAGTCGGAAGACAACAGCAATGCCAACTACAATCCGGGGCTTAGCTATACATTGCCGGATAGTTATAAAAAAGTAGTATTTTCCTACAGCATTGCGGCAAAGTCGCCCGGAGGCGTGCTGTATCTGCCCAGTGTGGAGGGTGTGGCTGACGGCAGTACGAAACGTTTCGTGGAATTGAGTTTTAATACCGGCAGCGGCGATTTTATTAAATACCAGACTGCCAATGACAACAACTGGTATACGGTTCAGTCCTATGAAACCATGCGATGGTATACGGTCAAAATCATATATGATAATACAGGGACGGAGGCAGCGTATTCCCTGTTCATCGACGGCAGCCCGGTGACACTGGAGCATCCCGCTCCCAGGGCACAGGGAGAGGTGGCAGGGATCAGCACCACATTGTACCGCAGGAATTCAGGCGTTTTTTATCTGGATAATATACGTATGACCGTGGAAGACCATGAACCGGTCAAGCCTGAAGATTTGGAACCGGAGGAACCTGTGCGGACAAGCGTGGCATACAGTCAGGACTTTGAGAATGTGGAAATCGGGAAGCTTCCGGCAGGATGGGCCTGCTCTAATCAGGAAGCTGCCACCAGTATTTCCGTTCAGGAAAAAGAGGGGCAGCGGATATTGGCTCTGGAGCATCCGGCAGTGCAGGGAACTTCCCTGACGATTCGGTATCCTTTCGCAGCGGGAGCCAGTGCGGAGCGGGCGGTGCTGAAATACCGGGTGAAAGCGGAGGAGAGCAGCGGAGCGTTTTACCTGCCTTCTTTCTACAATAACAGCGCGCAGCTTGTAAAACTGGCACTAAACGGAGGGAAACTTCAAAAGGGCGGTGAAGGCGGCAGCTGGATTGATATTGTGTCCTGTGATGCGGGAACCTGGTATGAAATAGAGTTGATGCTGGATACCGTGGCAGGCGTATATGACCTGTATCTGGACGGACAGCTTGTGGTATCGCAGGAAAAACCTTATGCAGAGGGGGAGATTAACCGGATGGCAATGGGAATCTACCGGGTGACTTCCAATACCTTTTACCTGGATGACCTGGAGATTATGGATTATGTAGAGGGTAACGGAGCTGCCTTTGAAGAGAGTTCCTATGAGGTAGTGAAAGGGCGCAGCAGACAGATCGGGCTTTCATTCGAACCGGCAGATACTTCCTGCAGAAGCGCCGTATATGAGTCTTCGGATGAGAGCATTGCCACAGTGAATAACCTGGGGGTGGTGACGGGAGTGAAGGAAGGGACTGTGACAATTACCGCCACACCTTCCCTGGAGTCGCTGCCGCCGGTGTCCGCACAGGTCACAGTGACGAATGTACTGCCGGAAAGGATAGAGATTACACCGGAAGAGGTTACGATCCCCGCAGGAGGGCATATTTTTATCAATGCAAAGGTTATGCCGGAGGATGCAGGGAATCCGAAGGTGTTGCTTAGTTCTGACGACCGCTCGGTAGCTACGGTAGACGAGTGGGGGGAGATTGTGGCGGTAGCGGAAGGGAGCACCGTAATCCGGGCTGTTTCGGAAGAGCGGTCGGATATTATCTGTGAGATTCCTGTAACGGTTACGTCCAGAAGCGTGATGAAGCAGATACATGTCTCTCCGGCTGGGAACGACGGCAATGACGGAAGTGTGTCTGCTCCTGTACAGACGCTGCAGCGGGCAAGGGAACTGGTGCGGCAGAGCAATCAGACCATGAGCGGAGACATAGAAATCATTCTGGCAGACGGCTATTATCTGCAGACAGAAACCCTGGCTCTGGATGAACAGGATGGCGGCAGAGATCAGCACTATGTAGTATACCGCCACGAGGGAGAGGGAGAAGCGATTATCGGAGGCAGGCGGGTCATTACAGGATTTTCTCTGTATGACAAGGAAAAGGATATTTATGTGGCAGATGCGCCGGGGCTGGAGACGAGACAGCTGTTTGTGAATGGTGTCCGGGCAATCAGGGCGAGAAGCCAGGCAGGTTTGAACAGTCCGGTGGCTCTGGTGGAAAGCGGCGTGAACCGGGGATATACCTGTGCGAATCCGGAGATTTTGGAATATCGGCATCCGGAGGATTTGGAACTGGTGTTTCAGGAGCAGTGGACCAATCCGCGGTGCGGTGTGGCGTCTGTGGAGGAACGCGGCGGCAGGACAGCGCTGGTGATGGATCAGCCGGGTTGGAGCTATGTTTCCGATAAGGGAGGAACTTCCGCGTCGGTTCCGGTTTACTATGAAAACGCGCTGGAACTTCTGGATGAGCCGGGAGAATGGTATCTGGACACGCATGCGGGGAAGCTGTATTATATGCCCAGGCCCTGGGAGGATATGAGCCGGGCGGAAGTAACAGCGCCGGTCTTGGAAGAATTAATGAGTATTCAGGGAACCGATTACGATCACATGGTGGAGAATATCGAGTTTGTCGGTATTACGTTTGCGGATACTACATGGAACCGTCCCAGTACCGAATATGGGCACGCGGATGCGCAGAATAACCATATTCGGGAACATGGTCTTCCCGACCGGCTGCCGGATGCGGCTGTCACTGTGAAAAGGGCAAATTCTATCCGCTTTTTGGGATGCAGCTTTACCAGACTGGGGATTACGGCTCTGAAGATGGTGGAGGGCGTACAGAACAGCCCCATTAGAGGAAACCGGTTCTATGATATATCGGGAAGCGCTGTCAGTATAGGAGATCCGTATACCAACAATCCCGATAACTACAATCCTCAGGATATTCGGAAACTGATGAAAAACTGCGATGTGGAAAACAATTATATCCATGACACAGGTGTGGATTATCAGTCTGCGGCAGCAGTGTCGGTGGGATTTGCTGCTGATCTGGAACTGGCGTATAATGAGATTTTCAATATTCCGTATTCGGCTTTTCATATCGGTTATGGGTGGGCAAAGCGTTTTGATAATGTGCAGAAAAATATCGTGATAGAGCATAATTTTATCCATGATCTGATGGGGGATGGCATATATGACGGAGGCGCCATTTACTTTAACGGAAATTCCGGTGGGAGCGACGGAAATTATAATATTGTGGCGGATAATTACATCCGCAATCAGATGGATCTGAATGCGCCGCTGTATGCTGATGAGGGAACCACATATTGGCATTGGGAGCGCAATGTGGTGGATTTGTCGGAATCTCCGCTCTGGCATAATAATTCCAGCCCCAGATGGATGCTTGTATATGTTCCTACCATAGAACATCTGAAAGTAAATGATATTTATACGACTACGGACAATAAGCATGTAAATCCTGACGCGCCCTGGGTGGAAATATCGGATATCCATGTGCAGCCGGACGCTGTATGGCCTGAGGACGCTGTCCGCATTATCGAAGAGTCCGGGATGCAGGAGACATATGCTGCTTTGCGTAATTCCCAGGCGGAACGTATCCGCACCAATGTAGAGCAGGGGAATGTCAGTGTTTCCGTAGGAGGAACTTTTGCCGTGGAAGTAAACGGAACGGACGGCAAGGACAGAACTGTATCCATGGAAAACACACTGACCGGGTACAGGGTGGCCGATCCGGAGATTGCTGAAGTGTCTGACCGGGGAGTAGTGAAAGGCCTGAAAAGCGGAACTACGGAGTTACAGATATATGTAGTCTCCAACGGGATACAGGATATGTTCGAGGTGAAACTGTATGTGGGTGATACTTTCAGCAGAATTGCTCTGAAAGGCGTAGAGAACGATACGATTCTTCTGGGAGAGACCAGCAGGGGGTTCCAGGCGGAGGCCATGGGGCTGACAGATATGGGACGTCAGGTAGAACTGAAAAATATCACTTATAAAGTGGAAGATGTTTCTGTAGCTTCTGTCACAAAAGAAGGCTATATTACTCCTGTGAAAGCCGGAAATACGGTTCTGGCCGTGACGGCAGAGGGAGAAGGCAGGACAGTGGAATGGGAGTTTATTCTGCAGATAGAAAAGAAACAGGAGTTCGAGGAAGATAATCTATGGGAGATTTTTGACGCGGAGAAAGCGGGGCAGTGGGTAGTGGAAGGCGGCAGCCTGGAGAACAGGGACGGGGAACAGATCATTACGACTCTGACCAGGTTTGCAACTTTTACCGGCTGCAAATACCGCAATGAACTGATGACATTTAAGATGAAGATTGATGCCAATGGCAAAGGCGGATGGCCCAGTATAGTACTGAGGGCCCAGTCGGCGGATAAAGCGGTATCCGGAGGAGCTACAGGTTATATTATCTGTTTCGGCGCGTCGGGATTGGAACTTCACAGATTCGTAGGTTCCAGCCGTACGGTGATTTATGGGAGCCTGGATGGCTATACCAGTATCGGCGGGCCGGTAATACAGCCGGAACCTCTGACTCACGGGACAGAACATGAGGTACAGGCAGGCGCGCTGACAAATGGAGATACTGTGAGGCTCTTTCTAAGTATAGATGGAAATACTGTGTTTGACTTTGTGGATGAGGAAGAGGATGCTATCACGGAAGCGGGATATTTCGGGATTGTGGGAAGAGGAGAAACCTTTACGCTGAGTAAAGATACCAGTATATCCGATGACAGGGAACCGAAACCGGAGGAGAGCACCAAGCCGGAGGAAAGCCCGAAGCCGGAGGGAAGCCCTAAGCCGGAAGGAAGCCCGAAGCCGGAGGAGAGCACCAGGCCGGAGGGAAGCCCGAGGCCGGAGGAGAGCACCAAACCGGAGGGAAGCCCGAAACCGGAGGGAAGCCCGAAGCCGGAGGAGAGCGCCAAACCGGAAGGAAGCCCGAAACCGGAGGAGAGCGCCAAACCGGAAGGAAGCCCGAAGCCGGAGGAGAGCGCCAAACCGGAAGGAAGTCCGAAACCGGAGGAGAGCAGCAAACCGGAAGGAAGCCCGAAGCCGGAGGAGAGCGCCAAACCGGAAGGAAGCCCGAAGCCGGAGGAGAGCGCCAAAC
>CAJUFB010000030.1:0-28588 GCA_910585805.1 uncultured Acetatifactor sp. | reverse complement strand
AGGAGAGCGCCAAACCGGAAAGAAGCCCGAAGCCGGAGGAGAGCAGCAAACCGGAGGGAAGCCCGAAGCCGGAGGAGAGCGCCAAACCGGAAAGAAGCCCGAAGCCGGAGGAGAGCAGCAAACCGGAAGGAAGCCCGAAGCCGGAGGAAAGCAGCAAACCGGAAGGAAGCCCGAAGCCGGAGGAAAGCACAAAACCGGAGGAAAGTCCGAAGCCGGAGGTGAGCACCAGGCCGACAGAACCGGCACCGACACCTGCCCCTACTGAGGTACCTGGAGGATGGGTAACAGGACCGGAAGGAAACCAGTATTGGTATGAAAATGGCGTGAAGCAGGGAACTGAAGGAAGAGGCAAAGAAATCTACGATGCTGCCTCTGATGCATGGTATTGGCTGGATGCCGTGGATGGCGGTAAGAAAGCGGTAAGTAAGGACGTATATTTGGAATCGTCTGCAGGCAGCTGGGCTGAGAACGCAGACGGAACTGGTAAGTGGGTGCGCTATGATGCAGACGGCCATATGGTAAAAGGTTGGGACAGCACAGAATCGGGGAATTATTATTTCGACCCGGTTTACGGTACCATGGCGAAAGGCTATGTCGTGATTGGGGGAGAGCTTTACTGTTTTGACAGGATATCGGGTATCGGTACCGGACAGCCATGTGAATGGGGTACAGTGTTCGGATGGGTTACTACGGAGGACGGAAACCGTTACTGGTATGAAGAAGGCGTGAAGCAGGGAATTGAAGGAAGGGGGAAGGAAATCTATGATCCCGGCTCAGATGCATGGTATTGGCTGGATGCCGTGGACGGCGGAAGGAAAGCGGTAAGCAAGGATGTGTACATGGAGTCAGACGCAGGCAGTTGGGCTGAGAACGAGGACGGAACCGGTAAATGGGTGCGCTATGATGCCAATGGCCACATGGTAAAGGGATGGGATACCACAGAAGACGGAACCTGGTACTTTGACCTGGTGTATGGCACAATGGCGAAGGGCATAGCGGTTATCGACGGCAAAGAGTACCGATTCGATGCAGACACCGGAATTCAGGTTGGGAAGCGGAGCAGACGGTACGAAACCGGACATAGAAACTAAAACTTTAAAGAACCGAAAAACAAAGGGCTGCCGGGAAAAACCGCAGTCCTTTGTTTTCCCAAAGGCGGCACGCCTTGCGGGTTTGTGTGCATCTTCACAGTAAAACTCCATGCCCCGGGCTTCGCGGCACCACCATAAATGAAACATGGGCAGAAGGTTTACATTTGCCCGAAATACTTTCATTCAGAAGCGGATTGTGTTAAAATGGCAGCATATGTCAGAAAGTGCAGTTCTCTTTAAGGAATGGTGTTTATGTGAAAACAGACCTTGTGATCAACAGAAGGCACACATATTTTTCCATAAGGAGAAGAATAGATTGTCGGTTATGGGAGAGGAAATATGCTGCCAGAATTATTTAAAGAAAGAATGCGGCGGATGTTGGGAGAAGAATACGGAGTGTTTCTGGAGAGCCTTGGAGAGGCACGAAGCCGGGCTCTGCGCCTGAATGCGCTGAAAAAAGGGGTGGATGGGTACAGCGCGGCCTCGAAGTACACGGCAGGGGTTGGATCCGGTGTGGACGGGAAACATGGTGCGGCAAACGGCGGCATTATGGCGGATGGCTGCCTGAAAGGGCAGGGGAGTATCGATACAGGTTTCGCGCATCTGACGAAAGTAACCTGGGCCGAGAACTGCTGTTATTACCGTGAAATGGACCAACCGGGACGACATCCCCTTCACGACGCCGGAGTGTATTATATTCAGGAACCCAGTGCCATGGCACCTGCGGAATTGCTTGATGTGAAGCCGGGGGAGCGTGTATTGGATCTGTGCGCCGCTCCCGGCGGGAAGAGTACCCAGATCGCGGCGAAGCTGCAGGGGCAGGGAATCCTGGTGTGCAATGAGATTCATCCGGTCCGGGCGAAGATATTATCGGAAAATATAGAGCGGATGGGGATCTGCAATGCCTGTGTCACAAACGAGACGCCGGAGCGCCTGGCGGAATTTTTCCCCGGATATTTTGATAAAGTGCTGGTGGACGCACCCTGTTCGGGAGAGGGGATGTTCCGCAAAAACGAGGCGGCATGTGATGAGTGGAGTCCTGAGAACGTGGAAATCTGTGCGCAGCGTCAGGACGGAATACTGGACCAGGCGGCAAGGATGCTGCGCCCTGGAGGGAAGCTGGTATATTCGACATGTACATTTGCCCCGGAAGAGGATGAGGGGAGCATAGTCAGATTCCTGGGGCGTCACAGGGAATTTGTTATTTTGCCTGTAGAGAAAGAACGGATTGGGCTGGCGGATTGTGACGGTTCCGCAGCGTATCTGGAATGTGTCATGTCCGGAGAAGCTGTGACAGGGAGTGAAGCGCTGGATTTTCATTTGGAACGAACACTGCGGATGTGGCCGCAGCGTATTCGCGGAGAGGGGCATTTTGCCGCTTTGCTGCAGAAGGATTGCGGTCTCGCGGCAGCGGATTGGCGTGAGAAGGCAATGGGAACAGAATACGGTGCGGAGAAGCCGATGCGCCTGAAAGAGGGGAAACAGGAGAGGCCGATAGAAAGAAAGCAGCTTCGATATCCAAAGCGCCCGGCGAAGGGTACGCAAAGGGAGCAGGATAAGGAAACGGAGGCATTGTTCTCCTTTTGCGATGAAAATATACGTTTTTCCGTTTCTGTGAAAAAGGCAGGAGAGAGCGGGCTTTTTTCGGAGATAGGCAGGATGGTTGGAATGGGGGAGGAAGTCCGACAGATCAGATTCGGGGATCATGTATATCTGGTTCCGGAGGGAATGCCGTCTCTGAGCGGGCTGAAGGTGCTTCGCCCGGGACTGCATCTCGGTGAATGGAAGAAGAATCGCTTTGAGCCTTCCCATGCGCTGGCGCTGGCATTGCCGCCGGAATATGCAGCACATGTGTGGGATCTGGATTCCCGCGATCCGCTTGCGGAGGCCTGGCTTAAAGGGCAGACTTTTCCTGCGGAGGGAGAGAAAGGCTGGTATCTGATCTGTGTGGAGGGCTTCAGTATCGGATGGGGAAAGCTGGCCGGCGGGATCATGAAAAATCATTATCCCATCGGTTTGAGGCGAAAGGATTTTAGGGAATCCTGAAAGGGTGCATAGTAGAAACGGCACAGGACAAGGGAATCTTGGGATGAGAACAGAAATCATATATGAGGATGACGACGTGCTGGTGGTGTATAAGCCGGCAGGACTTGCAACGCAGACTGCCAGTGTGGGGTGTCAGGACGTGGTCAGTGAATTGAAAAATTATATACGGCAGACCGAATTCCGGGCAGGGAAAAACGTGCAGTCAGTGCCATATCTGGGGGTGATTCACCGCCTGGATCAGCCTGTGGAGGGGCTGCTGGTATTTGCAAAGAATCCGAAGGCGGCTTCCGGCTTGAGCGCACAGCTGCGGAAACAGGAAGAGGAGACGGGGTTCTGTAAACATTATTATGCGGTTTTATATGGACGCCCTGTGGAGGCAAGCGGAGAACTGGTAGATTATCTCTGCAAAAAAGACGGCAGGGCGGAGATTGTGGAATGCCGTTCAGAGAGACAGGAAGCTCTTGACCATGATGCGACAGGAAGGACCGGAAAGGACAGAGGGACAGAAGAAGCGGAGAAAACGCGGAAAAAGCATCCGGGAAAACTGATACGTCCGGATGCGCGTAAAGCCAGCCTTCGATATTGCATTTTACAGACTGTGGGTGCTTCGGATACTGCCCTGGCGGATATCCGGCTTGAAACCGGGCGATTTCATCAAATACGCGCCCAGATGGCCCATGGCGGAACGCCTCTGCTTGGCGATTTGAAATATGGGAACGAAGAGAGCATAGAAGCGGGACGGAGGCTGAACGTCCGCAATGTGGCGCTCTGCGCGTATCGGCTGGAATTTGTGCATCCTGCCACCGGAAGAAAAATGGATTTTCATATCAGCCCCAAGGGGGAAGTTTTTTCCTTATTTTCACAGTTTTGAATGAAAGAAAAAATATCATACTAATAAAGCAGCATGAAAACGGTGTGTTTCAGCATAATATGTCCCTGCTCTCAGCCGGACGGATGCCTTGCGGTAAGCGGGCGGTGCCCGGGATGCTGCACATCAGGCGTACTGAGGCATTGGAACGTAAAGATATGCGGGGGATTGGTATGATAGAAAAAATCAAACAAAACAGATTGCTGATGCTGCTCCTTTTGACAGGGGCAGTTTATTTTTTTCTGAAAGTGATCGCGCCTTTGACAGCGCCGGTGCTGACGGCCATCCTGTTTGTGACCATATTCGGGTCTTTGCTGCAGAAAATGCAGAAAAAGCTGAAAATTCACAGGCAGATCGGAGCCCTTCTGCTGCTGATCCTGGCAGGCGGTATCCTTGCGGCGCTGCTGTGGATATTATTTTCCTGGATCGTGGGGAGTCTGCCCGGACTGATGAAGGGACTGGATTCACTGGAGACAGAATTGTCTCTGTTTGTACATGACAGCTGTAATGTGGTGGGAAAATGGCTGGGCGTAAATAATCTGTATCTGGAGCAGCTTTTGTACGCAAGGATTCAGGAGGGGATTGACTATTTTCAGCTGCAGTTCCTGCCGGATATGGTATCACAGTCGCTGGTCTGCGTGAAGGCGATCGGCATGGTAGGCGGTTTTATGGTGACTTTTCTGATTGCCACAATTCTCCTGGCAAAAGATTATGATGAGATCATGAACAGGCTGCTGGAGCGGGAGGAATGTCATGTTTTTCTGGAAATCATATGTGGGATCATCCGGTATATCGCTACTTATGTGAAAGCCCAGGTAATTATCATGAGCATCATAGGAGTGTTTACGGCGTCGGCGCTTGGAGTCAGCGGGATAAGGAACGGCATTCTTTGGGGACTGCTGGCGGGGGTGCTGGACGCGCTGCCGTTTATCGGGACGGGAGTGGTGCTTGTGCCCCTTGGACTGCAGCAGCTGTTTTTAGGGAATTATGTCAGGGCGGCGGTATGCCTGGTGGTATATGTGGTCTGCATTTTTATCAGGGAACTGTTGGAGCCGAAGCTGATCGGCAAAAAGGTGGGCGTGTCTCCCATTGCGATCCTGGTGTCGATCTATGCCGGAATCAAGTTATTTGGACTCTGGGGAATTATCGGAGGACCCTTGGGATTTGTTATAATATATCAGTGTTATGTGAGCCTGGAGAAGCGAATACAGCCGGAATGTCCGTAGTGTTCCAGGATTTCCGGCTGCTGGCCTTCACCATGGAGGAAAATATCGTGTTGAACCAGAGCAGCGACAGGGGCAGGGTTCAGGAAGCCATCCGAAATCAAAAATGAGTTCCATTTAAGCTCATGTACTCAACCCTCAGCCTTCTCGTATGTCCTTTCGAAGATTGCCTTTCTGATGATGTAGATATCCTGACGGTCAGTGTCCTGGCTGGCCAGCCAGTCTCCGGCTTCGCCCAGATGCCACTCGCCCCATTTCGTCAGCACCTCCGTCCGGCCATTCAGCTGCCCGGCCCAGATCATGGCTCCGTCCCTGGCAATGCATGTTCTGGCATGGGGAGCCAGCAATACGGCTTTCCGGTTGGCGTAGCGAAATACTTTCGGCTGCCAGGGACTTTCCGGGTCAATGGAGAAAGGCTTCTCTGACAAGTCATAATTTCTGTGCAGTGCAGACTCCTGGTTGTGATAGATTTCACCGTCCACGCCGATCATGAAATAAAGCTCCGGCGTCACCTTCTTCCGGACATCCCCCTCCAGCATCCGAAGCAGGATTTCCTCCCCCTCATCGAATATGTCCGTCGCCTTCACATAGCCCACAGGGACTTTCTTCTTGCGGCAGAGGACTGCCTCCCGGCCGCAGATTTCCAATACCTTTTCCGGGCTGTATTCCCCTGTCCGGATTCGTTTCCCGGGAATCTCAAAATAGTCGGCGAGCATCCTGTAAATCAGCCGGCCTGTCGCGCCGCTCAGATCATCCCAATCATCGCCTGCGCAGGCTTCCTCGATCAGGCCTCTGGGAAGCCGGCCTGCAGCCTTGGTCGGCGATCCGCCGCCGTCATTCCCCAGCCCTCTGACCAGCCAATGGATCAGATCCGCCGCGCTGTATCCTTTCCTGCGGCAGCGCACGGAAACTTTCACGCCCTGGTCCCCTTCCAGAATACAGTAAGCCGCGCTGACATCCACGCCTGCCACCTTCATCAGTTCATCCCCTACAATGCCCAGAATATCGGGATCGCAGGGTTCCACCTGGGCTACCGCGAAGTGGTGTTTGGGATTGATATGCAGGCCGTCGTAGGCCCGTCCGGTGATGCGGATTTCTTCCGGGGACAGGTTGATACCCTGGAGTTCCGTCACAATATCCATATCATACTGCAGTTGATCCAGCATTTCCTTGTCCATCTTCCGGGCTGTTTTCAGCTCCTGGGTATCCATATAAAGGCCGTAATACAGGATAGTAGGCATCTGGCTGTCCGTTTCCACGGGGAAATTGGCTTCTTTCAGCATAGCCCACAGAACCGTGGCGCAGGAAGCGTAGCCATCATCCTCTGTGCGCACTTCATGGAGTTCCGGCAGGGATTCCCCGGCCTTGACTGTGTGATGGTCAATGACAGCCAGGTTCCGATAAGGCAGCGCCGTGACATTGCGCTCGCCGGCCCGGCAGTCCACTGTCACCAGAAGCTCCGCGTCCTCTTCGGGCTGCTCCTCATACGCTAAAGGGATTTCAAACCTGTGGATCATTTCGTGCAGATTGCCTCTGGTTATTCTCTGAGTACCTGAGTAGACCAGCCTGGGGGATTTCCCGTTTTTTTCCAGGTAGCGCAACAGGACAAATCCGCTGGCAATGGCGTCTGCATCCGGCTTGTCATGACACTGTATTACAATATTGTCGTACTTTAATAAATCAGTTAATTTCACCTCATTACGCCTCCTTTTTCTATTTCTATTATAACAGTTCGGAAAATTGTTTTCAATCGACTTTCTTTCCATGTACATCATGAGGGAAGCCGATTAGTCTTCATCATCCTCCGTCAGGGGCAGGGAGAAGATAAACTCGCTCCCGGCTCCTTCCGTGCTGATGACATTAATATTCTCTCCATGGCAGTTGATGATTTCCTTTACGATAGAAAGTCCCAGTCCGGTACCTTTCTTGTCCTTGCCCCGGGACAGATCGGATTTGTAGAAACGATTCCAGATCATTTTCAGGTCTTCTTTCGGAATTCCGATTCCGCTGTCCTTGACGGAGACGAAGAGCTTATTGTTCTTCACAGATGTCTCCACCTTTATCACGGAATCATGATGGCTGAATTTGATGGCGTTATCCAGCAGGTTATAGAGAACCTGCTGGATTTTTTCCATATCCGCATACACGTACAGTTCATCTCCGGTGAGCACCATTTCGATGACAATGGTTTTCTTGCGGCAGGTGCCCTCAAAGGAAACTGCAGTGGCGCGGAGGATGCTGTTGATGTCGAAATCCGTGCGGTCTAAAAGCATCCCCTTGGTGTTCAGATTGTTCAGGGAGAGGAGGCTGTTGGTCAGCTTGGTCAGCCGCTGTGTCTCGCTCAATACGATATTCAGATACTTGTCGTGCATTTCCGGGGGGATGGTGCCGTCGATCATTGCTTCCAGGTATCCCCGGATGGAGGTCAGGGGGGAACGGAAGTCGTGGGAGACATTTGCAACGAATTTTTTCTGGTCGTCCTCCGCGCCCGCGATCTGGCTTGCCATATAATTCAGACAGGCAGCCAGGTAGCCGATCTCGTCGTCGCTTTCCACCTGAAATTCATAGTGCATATTCCCGGCGGCGTATTGTTCCGTGGCATAGGTTATCTTCCGCAGGGGTATATATACCATTTCCGTGAAAAAGATCAGGATGATCAGGGACAGCAGGAGCAGGATGACCAGGGTAATATAGGAAATATTCAGCATGCTGTTGCAGGATTCCTGAATTTCTGCCATGCTGCAGTGGATAACCACATATCCCTTTACCATATAACGATAAATAATAGGTGAAAAGACACTTATCATTTCCTGATCAAAGTTGTCGAAAAAGTTGTTTACCATGTAATAGGAGCCGCTGGTGGCGGTGGGGTCGAAGTTTTCTATGGTGACTTCTTCTTCCACGTTCAGAGGGCGATCAGTGTCCAGTACCAGACGTCCCGAAGGGTTGATGATGCGGATGGTGGAATCCAGGTATACAGCCAGGGAATCCAGTTGTTCCTTCACGGTTTCCAGCGCCGTTTCGCTGGCGTAAAGTCCGGTGGCGTAGGTGTCGGAGATGCGGGAGGCCTCTACATAGAGATGTTCGGCCTTATCCCGCACCAGAAGCTCCTTTGTCATACTTGGCACAAAGGTGGTGACGATGATGAAGCTGAACACGCCGAAGATAAAGTATGCCAGTATGAATTTCAGGTAAAGTGTCTTTTTCATGTATTCCGCACCTCAAATTTGTAGCCAACGCCCCAGATGGTGCTGATTTTCCAGTTGGCATGATCCTTAATTTTCTCACGGAGGCGTTTGATGTGGACGTCCACCGTGCGGGTGTCGCCGATATACTCGTAGCCCCAGAGCTGATCCAGCAGCTGTTCCCTGGTGAAGACATGGTTGGGGGAGGCGGCCAGGAAGTAGAGAAGCTCCAGCTCCTTGGGGGGCATGTCTATGGTGCGCCCTTTGTAGAGGACGGAATAATTGGTCAGGTTGATGGAAAGGTCTGCGTACTGCACGCACTTTTCACTGGGGGCGGCGGGCGCCGGGGCGGCAGGCTTGTAGCGGCGCAGCACGGCTTTGACCCGGGCCACCAGTTCCTTGGTGTCGAAGGGCTTCTCAATATAGTCGTCAGCGCCCAGTTCCAGCCCGAGCACCTTGTCGAACACTTCGCCTTTTGCGGAGAGCATAATGATGGGGACGGAATACCTGGTCCGCAGTTCCCGGCATACCTGGTAGCCGTCTATGCCCGGAAGCATGATGTCCAGCAGGATCAGGTTGGGGGAGAAGCTGTCCATGGCAGGAAGTACGGATTCCCCGTCATTTAAAATCATGGTTTCGTAGCATTCCTTGGTCAAATAGAGAGCGATGAGTTCAGCGATGTTATTGTCATCGTCCACGATTAATATTTTCTGTTTCGTTGCCATTTTGTGTCCTTTTTGATTAAAATGTAACGCTTTTCATCAGGTATGCCAATCTCCAAAAAGCCAGAGAAATCAGGGAATTCCAGGAATTCCAGAGATACACAGCGTACCTGATTTTGAGTTGTTACGGATTGAAGTGTTGTTTGTGATATTGCCTGTCTTTTCACCGCAGACACCACTCTGCCCCGTAGTCTGCTGTGGGCCGGTTCATTTAAATGTCACAATGGTGACGCCGGAATCCCCTTCACCGTATTCGCCCAGACGGTACTCCTTTACGTATTTCAGGCGCTTTAAGTGTCCGTGTACGGCATTCCGCAGAGCACCTGTCCCTTTGCCGTGTACTACGCGGACGTTGGGCAGGTGTGCCAGGTAGGCGTCGTCCAGGTATTTGTCCAGGACGGAGAGGGCTTCGTCCACTGTCTTGCCCAACAGGTTAATCTCCGTGGAGATGGAGAGCGTCTTGGACATCTTGAGCTTGCCGGAGCCGGAACCGGAATTGCTGCGCTGAAGGGCAGGAGCGGTGACGGTCTCTTCCTCGGCGTAGACCAGGTCCTTTACGTTGGTGTGGGTGCGGATGATGCCGCACTGTACGAACAGGGCGCCTTTGGCGTCGGGCAGCGTGCTGACCGTGCCCTTCAGGCCCATGGAAACAATCTTTACGGCATCGCCCTTTTTCAGTTTTTTGGGGTCTACGGTTTTCTTTTCCGGGGCTTTTAAAGGGGTGCCGCCCACGGAAAGACGTTCGTTTTTCTCGCTGATTTTGTCGCGGACTTTCTGGCGTTTCTTTTCCAGGTCCCTGATGTCCGTGCCTGCACCTGCCTTGTTGAAATCCCGTATGGTTTCGTCCGCAATTTCCTTCGCTTCCTGGAGGATGTCACGGGCCTTTTCGTTGGCTTCTTTCAGGATGCGCTCCTTTGCCTGGTCGATTTTCTCATTCTTCTGGCGGAGCTGTTCCTGAAGTCTGCGGATGTTTTCTTTGTGCCGGGCGATTTCCTGCTTATCCTTTTCTATGGTGACGCGGCTTTGCTCCAGGTCGGCGATGACGTCTTCGAAAGTCTTGTCTTCCTTGCCGATCTGTTCCCTGGCGGCGCTGATGATTTCTTCCGACAGCCCCAGCTTGGAAGAGATGGCGAAAGCGTTGCTCTTTCCGGGGATGCCGATCAGCAGCCGGTAGGTGGGCTGCAGGGTTTCCACATTGAATTCGCAGCAGGCATTCTCCACGAAGGAGGTAGAGAGGGCATATATCTTCAGCTCGCTGTAGTGGGTGGTGGCCATGGTGCGGATGCCTCTGTCGTGGAGATAATTCAGGACGGCAATGGCAAGAGCCGCGCCTTCCGTGGGGTCCGTGCCCGCTCCCAGCTCATCGAAGAGGCAGAGGGAATCCGCGTCTGCATGGTTCAGGATGTGGACGATGCTCTTCATATGGGAGGAGAAGGTGGAGAGGCTCTGTTCAATGCTCTGCTCGTCTCCGATATCCGCGTAAACTTCCGTAAAAATGGAAAGTTCCGAACGGTCCAGCGCAGGAATGTGCAGACCCGCCTGCCCCATCAGGGTAAAGAGCCCCACTGTTTTCAGGGAGACGGTCTTGCCGCCCGTGTTGGGGCCGGTGATGACCAGCAGGTCGAAGTCTCTTCCCAGGTGAATGTCGATGGGAACCACCTTTTTCTTATCCAACAGGGGATGGCGTCCTTTCCTTATATTAATGCAGCGTTCATCGTTGAACAGGGGCTCCGTGGCGTTCATTTCCATGGCCAGCTCCGCTTTGGCGAAAATAAAGTCCAGAAGTGTCATGGTCTTCAGGTTGCGTTCCAGCTCTTCCGTGTGGACGGCTGCCTGGGAGCTTAAGTCGGCAAGGATGCGGCCGATTTCCTCCTTCTCTTCCAGCTCCAGCTCCCGCAGGCGGTTGTTCAGCTCCACAACGGCGGCAGGCTCGATGAAGTAGGTGGAGCCGGTGGCGGACTGGTCGTGTATCATGCCGTTCACCTGTCCTTTGTACTCCGCCTTGATGGGGATGCAGTAACGGTTGTTGCGCATGGTGATGACGGCATCCTGGAGATAAGTGCGGTAAGAACCACCCAGCATGGAATTCAGTTGGCTGTGGACTTTTTCATTGGTCTGCACCATGGAGCGGCGGATGCTTTTCAGCTTCGGACTGGCATCGTCCGCAATCTCGTCCTCGGAGAGGATGCAGCGGCGGATTTCGTTGGCAAGCCCTGTCAGGGGTGTCAGCTGCTCGAAATACTCGTCCAGGGTGTCGGTGGGTTCATCGTCCCGGTTGCGCTTGCCGAAGGCTTTGACACGGGTTACATTGTCCAGTAAGCCTGCAATGCTCAGCAGCTCCGGGATGGACAGGGTGGAGCCGATTTCCAGGGAGCGGAGGGTCGGCCCCAAATCTTTGTTGTTGCCGAAGGAGGTGCTGCCCAGCTTGAACAGGCGGCGCAGGGCATCGGCAGTATGGCGCTGATTGCGCTTGATTTCCTCCAGGTCCGTGGAGGGAACCAGCTCCCGGCAGAGCTTTTTGCCGGGGGCGGAGTTGGCTTTGGCGGCCAGCATTTCTATTATTTTGGTATATTCTAAGGTTTTTAATACTTTTTCGTTCATGTGTGACTCCTTTAATGAATTCCTGTAATTGCTAAAACGGTTCCCCAATCAGTACTTTCTTTCCCTGGAAGGCAAAACCGTATTTGCGTATGCGGTTTGCGGGGATTCCCTGTTCAAAATCCTGATGCCCGATTCCGATGGTTCTTGCCATGGGATACCTCGCCTCCTGCCATGTTGCTTTTGCATTTAAGCAAATAGTAACATATTTTCCGCCAGGTTTCAATATTATAAGGGGATGCAGGGGCAAATTGATTGCGATTGTGTTTTCTGTCGGGTAAACCCGGTTGAATGCGCGGCTTTGACGTGTTAAAATGGAAAGCAATCCACAAAGGAAAGGCGGAGAGGACAGGGGAATGAAAAAGACCAGAGAACAGGAATTCATACAGAAATACAATCAGGCATATGGCAGAGCCATTGGGGCTGAAAGAAAAAAGTAAAAGCGGAAAGTGTGAATAACGCAAGGAATACTCCGGATACTATTGAGTGTGGGTATTGCGAAAAAACAGCGTATTATTGGTATATCTCAGGTATGTCAAACTACAAACAGTTAGATGAAAGATATCATTCAATGACAGTACAGCAGATATATCACTGTAGCAACCAGCACATCACTATGAGAGAAGAGACTATGATTGAATCGCATGGTTGGAGTGAGTATGAGGATCAGGGGCATGGCGTTAATTGTCATAAGTATAAAATAAAATGCAAGTGTGGATATTATCAGGAAATTCAGATTCTGTGTGAATTTAGTGAGACGGGGGGACACAGCACACCATGGTAAATATTTTTAATAAGGACAAAAGCAGAACTGCTGTTTTGGAGGTTGAATCCATATAATCCAGGAGGAATGTATCATGAATGGACCGAGGATATTCTATTACATAGTCTGTATCCTGTTTTTTATTCCCATAATCCTGTCAGGCTGCGGTAAAGAAAACAACAGCTACAACCTGGGTATAGATGGCTGTGTCTATGTGGCGGAGCAGGTAAGCCTACCGGAAGAGGCAGGGAATTTCAAGATCAGAAACGGATACCTGTACTGGCTGATGCACCAGGAAAATGGATTTGATATCCGAAAAGTACCGGTGGAGGAATGCTTTGGAAAGAGAGATGTTCTCATGCTGTCTGCGGGGGAGTCCGTGCTTCCCGCAGGCAGTGTGCCTGTAATGTCTACCGTTTACGAAGTGGATGAAGAAGGAAATCTTTTTTATCTGAGCAAAGGGAATCTTCTGGTCAGGCAGCAGCCCGATGGCGTAGCAGAATATATGGTACAAATCGGCGGTTCGGGAGAAGGCATTGTATCACTGGCGGAAGGCAAGACGGGAAAGCTTGCCGCGGCAACGCAGGAGTTTATCTATGTGATAAATGCAGAGGGGGAAGTAGAAGATAAGGTTTCCACAGGTGAATATACCGGAAGGGAAAACTTACCGGATGGCATGTATGTCAGCATAGAACTGCTGAAAGGGGACAGCGGCAGGATTTACTGCGTGACAGGCCGGAGTCTCTGGGAGCTGGTCGACGAAGGCGGATATTGTCTGAAGAAGCTGAAGGACTCCAATGGGCAGGGGGAATTGCTGGCATCTTCCCAGGGACTTATGTATAATGGAAGCGATGGAATCCTGTACCGCTGCAGAGAAGATACCGGTGTCTGTGAGGCACTTCTGCGTTGGAATGACAGTATGACAGGAAACAGGCCTGATGGGGAGATTCTGTGGATTTCAGAAGAAAAGCTGGCGGTATATTATAGAGGCAGTTCTCTGGAAGCCGGATTATACCTGCTGACGAAGACGCCGACGGAGGAACTGCCTGAAAAAGAGGTGCTGGTTCTGGCAGTTTCTTCACCGTCAGACAGCCTGGTGCAGTACGTGCTGAAATTCAACCGGAATAACGAAAGGTATCATGTGGCTATGGAGTATTATCAGGGGGAGGCGGCAGGCACCAGGCTTGATGCGCGTATTGTCTCTTCCAATCCACCGGATCTGATTGATCTGACAGGTATGGAAGTGGAAAAATATGCAGGGAAGGATGTGCTGGAAAATCTGAATCCTTACCTGGAGCAGAGCACTGTCCTGGGACCTGAGGATTTTCTGGAAAATATGCTTGAGTCATATATTGTAAATGGGAGCCTGGTGTGCCTTCCGAGGGAGTTTTACTGTGATACGGTGATTGGGAGGGCTTCCCAGGTTGGAAGTATGCCAGGCTGGACAATGGAGGATGTACGGATACTGACAGAGGAATATCCACAGAAGGAGCTTTTTTACAACGCGGGTATTTCCGCATTGGTCGGGAAATTTTTCGGATCTTACATTTTAGAGAGCTATATAGACTGGAAAAGCGGGGAGTGCAGCTTTGACGGGGAAAAATTTATTGCTTTTATGGAATGGATTGCGGAGCTGACAGGGGGAGAGGACAGTGAGGATGTGTTCTTTGAATCAATGACAGGAACCATGGATAAAGGGCGGCTTCTTTCTGTTTCCGCCATGGTCGGCACCCTGGAGGATATATTGCGGGAGGAGGTTTTTTTCCAGGAGAAAGTGACGGCGACAGGCTATCCTTCTGCAGACGGCACCGCACGCCATTACGGCCATCCCTATAATCTGATTGGGATTGTGGCCGATTCGGGGCGGAAGGAGGGGGCGTGGCAGTTCCTGGAAGCTTTTCTGACGGATTCCAGTATAGATTACCTGTTTTTGCCCAGCCGTAAAAGCGTTCTTCAGGAGAAAGCAGAGTATTTGATGGAGCCGGATTATAGACTGGATGTCAATGGGGAGACGCTTTTGAAGAAGGACGGAACCCCTTTGATTATACCGAAGATTACTTTTCTGGGAATTGCTGATGGCTCTGTGGATGTAGACTATATGACAGTTGAACAGATGGAACAGGTATATGAGGTGATTGCCACCGCAGATTTTACCCTCAGGGACAGTATCAGGACTGATATCCTGGATATCATCGTGGAAGAGATGTCACCATGCCTTACGGGAAATAAGACGTATGAGCAAGCGGCGGCCGTGGTGCAGAACCGGGTGCAGAATATGGTCCGGGAAAGCATATCTGATTCCGGAGGGCAGGGATAAAACAGGTTCTCAATGCAAAATATTGCTTCATTATTTTGCAGAATGCTGCAAAGTCCCTTTCGTAGTTTTTCTTTTCTCTCCTGCGTTCCGGTCTCGTCATGGCTTAGCTCCTTGCGAAAAACTTATTCTTTATTTTTTCAAAATCCTGATGTCCGATTCCGACGGTTCTTGCCATGGGATACCTCACCTCCTGCATCGTTGTTTCTGCATCCAGGTAAATAGTAACATATTTTCTGCCGGGTTTCAATATCATGACTGGACTCCGATAAGCCTATTTCGAATTGATGTTATGTAAAAGTGTAAAAATTTACTTTATTGCGTGTCCGGCTCCTTTGTGTTAAAGAAAAAGGAATTTTAGAGGTAGTGAGCGCGACTTTTTATGACCTGCGTTGGAGAAAGCGGCAGAAAATAATTGCGCGATTTTTCATGGAATGCTACAATTAAAAGGGAAGTACATATCCAGGGCAATTTGATTACACGTATATACGAAAAATAAAATAGATATGTTCTTCCTGTTTTTCGTACCATAAAGCAGAGCTGGCAGCAGTTTCCGGATAAAGCAGGGTTGACAGCAGCTTTCAGATAAAGCAGCAGGCTTTCGAATCAGGGGATCAGGAAAAAGAAGTAAAAGGAAGAAAGAGGAGAACAGTATGGCAAGAGTCATTGGCATCGGGCATCAGGACTTTGGGCAGTTAATTCAGGCAAATTGTTTTTATATCGATAAGACAGAATTCATCAGGCAATGGTGGGAAAATGAGGATGTGGTCACGCTGCTCACCCGTCCCAGGCGCTTTGGCAAGACCCTGACGATGAGCATGCTGGAGCATTTTTTCTCGGTGAGATATGCGGGGGAAGCTGCGGATTTTGCAGGCCTGTCCATCTGGAAGGAAGAGAAGTACCGGCAGCTGCAGGGAACGTATCCTGTCATCAGCCTCTCCTTTGCCAGCGTGAAGGAGACCACATTTTCGGATGCCAGAAAGCAGATTTGCCAGATAATCAAAAATCTGTATAACAGTTACGGCTATCTGCTTGACAGTGATTGCATGAATGAGGATGAAAAGGAAAATTTCCGAAAGATATCTGCGGATATGGAGAACTATCTGGCTGCGAATTCGCTGCATGCGTTGTCTTCTTATCTTTCGCGCTATTACGGCAAAAGGGTCATCCTTCTGTTGGACGAATACGATACTCCCATGCAGGAAGCTTATGTACATGGCTACTGGCGGGAGATTGTGGTGTTTTTCAGGAGCCTGTTCAACGCGTCCTTTAAGACGAACCCATACCTGGAACGGGCGATCATGACCGGGATTACCCGGGTCAGCAAAGAGTCGATTTTCTCAGATTTAAATAATCTGGTAGTAGTAACTGCTACTTCTGAGATGTATGCGGACAGCTTTGGTTTTACAGAGCAGGAGGTATTTGGCGCACTGGACGAATATGGGATGGGAGACAGGCGGGAAGAAGTGAAGAAGTGGTATGACGGTTTTTCCTTCGGAAAAAGGAGGGACATTTATAATCCATGGTCCATTCTGAACTATCTGAAGACGGGGAATTTTGCCGCCTACTGGGCCAATACCAGCTCCAACAGCCTGGCAGGCAAGCTGATCCGCGAGGGAAGCCCGGAGGTGAAGATGACCATGGAGCTTCTGCTGGGGGATGGGATTTTTCATACGGAGATTGACGAGCAGATTGTGTTTGAGCAGCTTGACTACAGCCAGAGCGCCATCTGGAGCCTGCTCCTGGCCAGCGGCTATTTAAGGGTGGAGAGCCATGAGATGCTTCCCGGGGGAAGGTGGCAGTACGGGCTGAAGCTTACAAACCGGGAAGTGCGGCTGATGTTTGAGCGGATGATAGAGGGGTGGTTCAGGGACTACACGCCGCATTACAATACCTTCATCAAAGCCCTGCTGCTGGGAGACCTGGATGCAATGAACCTCTACATGAACAGGGTGGCGCTGGCTACATTCAGCAGCTTTGATGCAGGGGTGAAGCCGTCGGAGGAAGCGGAGCCGGAGAAGTTTTACCACGGTTTTGTCCTGGGGCTGATGGTGGACCTGGCAGATCAGTATATCATCACATCCAACCGGGAGAGCGGTTTCGGGCGGTATGATATCCAGATGGAACCCAGGGACCGCGACGGAGACGAGGTCTATAATAATCGCGGTAAAGATGCGATCATAAATAATCGCGGTAAAGATGCGATTATTATAGAATTCAAGGTGAATGATCCGAGAAGGGAGAAAACCCTGGAGGACACAGTGCAGACCGCGCTGCGCCAGATTGAAGAGAAGCAGTATGAAGCCGCATTACTGGAACGGGGATTCCCGGCGGAACGTATTCAAAAGTATGGATTTGCGTTCAGTGGGAAACAGGTGCTGATCGGAACGGAATAGAGCCGGAAGTCTAAAAGGGAAAACATGAAGTTCACGGATTCAGGTGGAAAATAATCGGTTCGAAAGGGAAAAGGAAAGGTCAGGGGAATGAAAGATACCAATGAACAGGAATTTATACGGGAGTACAATCAGGTGATACCTGGAACAGGTTACTGCCTTCCGGCAAATGTTTCTGGATATGTATGCATGGGTCGGCTATCCCGGATACCGCATCTGGCAGGGGATATCCGTGGATAATGCCAGGGATGCCGGAATGACGCTGAAAATGCTGCGGACATTTTATGGTAAATCCCGGGAAAATGCTGTCTATGATGGCGACGAACTCGTAGTTACGCCCAGGCAGTTAGAGCGAATAGAAAAGGGACTTCACAAGCCCTCCTACTATAATTACGGCAAACTGGCGAGGCAATACGGCAAATCAGGAGGGTGGAATATGCCCCTGCTGGAAACGGATTCTCTGGAAGTTCTGGAACAGCGCGCCCTGATATCGGACAGAGCGCACTGGGAAACAGGGGAAGTGAGCCTTGATGATTCACTTCAGGCTGGACGGCATAACCCCCGTTTCCCGCCTGAAAGCCCTGGAAAAGTAGCTCTGTGAATTAAAGCCCAGCTTCTCCGCCACGCAGGACACGCTTTCCCCCTGCTGCAGCAGTTCGGCGGCGGTTTTGACCTTCATTTTCAGCAGATATTTGTGGATGCTGATTCCCGCATATTTATCGAAAATCCGTTTCAGTCCGGACTCGCTGACATTGCAGAACCGGGCAAGCTCGGGGACGGAGGGCTGTCTGTGGATATTGCTGTTCAGGTAACTGATGGCCTGGCGGAAGGTGACCGCGTCCGGGGCGGAGGAGGCAGAGGATATGGTTCCTGTCTCGGCAAGGGAGAGCATCAGCTGCTGAAGGTAGGTTGACAGCATCTGGGAGTAAGTGGGTATGGTGTGGAATGGTTCCAGGCAGGAACAGTGCAGGCCTTCGGAATCCGCCGTTGGTTTTGTCTGTTTCCGAATGAACTGGAGCAGGGAGTCCAGGATCGATTTCTGGAAATCCGACAGGGTAAAAACTTTCTCTTCCAGATAAGAAGTGAGAGGCCCTTCTGCGGCAAAAGAAAAAATCAGCATGTCGGCGCCGTCTTTGCCGTTTACGATGAATTTGTGGAGTTCCAGCGGTTTGTGGAAAATGATGGAACCCTGGGCGAGGTTGTAGACTCTTTCGTTGCCGGAGACACATGCCTCGCCTTTTATCATATAGACGCATTCCCAGAAATTGTGGCTTTCACCCGGGAACGCGTAGCCGTTGTCATAATGTACTTCGAACAGTGAGTACATATCGGTGATCTGGATCTGTTCTTTGATCGGGTAAGCGAGCCACATCATAATTGATCTCCTGAATGATTTACAATATTGAGCTAAAAATACATTTTATTGGACTAAAATGATATGGATATATACTTTTTATGATGATATCATAACACTAATGGAGAATATTGTAAAGGAAAAACGGTATGGCAAATCGACGGAGGCAGGCGGAATGAAAGAGATTAAGATCGGATTTATCGGATTGGGCGGAAGAGGCTACGGATTGCTGTGTTATGAGATCCTGGGGCAGGGAGAGCAGGTGACAGCAGTGTGCGATGTCTATGAGGACAGGGCACAGAAAGGAGCCGAAGCGGTAGCGGCAAAGGGGCAGGATCGGCCTGCGGTATACCTTGACTATCATGATGTAATAAAAGATGAAAACGTAAATACCATCATCATTGTCACCGCATGGGAGAGTCATGTGGAAATCGCGCTGGCGGCCATGTATGCAGGCAAGGCGGTGGCTATGGAAGTGGGCGGTGCCTGCACTGTGAAGGACTGCTATGACCTGGTGGAGGCCTATGAGAAGACAGGGACGCCGTTTATGTTTCTGGAGAACTGCTGCTTCGGCAGGCGGGAGATGATGGTGCTGAATATGGTTCGGAAGGGGGTGTTCGGCGAGGTGGTGCACTGTGCGGGCGGCTATCAGCATGACCTGCGGGACGAGATTTCCTTCGGAAAGGAGAACAGGCACTACAGGCTGCGGAATTATCTGAGCAGAAACTGCGAAAACTATCCCACCCATGACCTGGGCCCCATTGCCAAAGTGCTGGATATCAATCACGGAAACCGTATGCTGACGCTGACCTCCACGGCTTCCAAGGCGGCCGGGCTACGGGATTTTATCAGGGAGAACAAGCCGGAGGATGAATTTTTGAAAGGGCAGACTTTTGCCCAGGGGGACATCGTGACCACGGTGATCAAATGCGCCAGAGGCGAGACCATCTGCCTGACCCTGGATACCACGCTGCCCAGGTATTACAGCCGGAATTTCACGGTGCGCGGGACGAAAGGCATGTATGAGGAGGCCACGGACTCCATATTCCTGGACAGAAAAGAAGACAGAGAGCATGACTTTGACTGGCGGGAAAAATGCATCAATAATGCGCAGCTGTATACGGAGGAGTACGACCATCCGGTCTGGAAGAAGTATATCGAAGAAGGTGTAAAAGGCGGACATGAGGGAATGGACTGGCTGGAGTTCGAGATCTTTTTCGGATGTCTGCGGGAGGATGCGCCCATGCCGGTGGATGTGTATGACGCGGCCAGCTGGATGGTGATCACCGCTCTTTCGGAGATGTCCGTGGCAAGAGGTGGGGCTGTGGTGGATATTCCTGATTTTACAGGCGGGAAGTGGCATATGATGTGACATTCCGAGCTGGCGGCGTATATGATGTGGCATTTCGGAGCTGGCGGCGTAATGATGTGGTAGCTTGGGACAGGCGGTGTCTGGCAGAAAGGACTGCGGCAAATAAGCCGTTGGGGTTGCCAGGAAGCGGGAATGTGTGAGACAAATGGGAAGGCCTGCAGCGGAGGAACTTTGGTGCATCGGAAAAGGAAGAGAACCGAACCCGGCAGATTGAAAGGAAAAGGGGCAGCAAATTATGAAAACTGAGATGACGGGAAACGATATCCTGCAGCATTTTGAGATTGAGACCAATGCGGAAAGCTATGGAAACGGACATATCAATGATACCTACCTGGTTACCATGCCCAGGTATATCCTGCAGAGGATCAATACCTCCATTTTTACCAATCCGGACGAACTGATGGATAATATTGAAAATGTCACTGCTTTCCTGCGCAGGAAGCTCATTGCGGCGGGCGGGGATGCTGACAGAGGCACGCTGACTGTGGTTCCCGCAAAGGACGGCGGGAAGTATTACAAAGTTGACGACAATAATGTCTTCCGCGTCTACAGATTTATCGAAGGTACCAAGACCATTGAGAACAGCAAAACGGCGGAAGATCTGTATGAGGCAGGGGTTGGGTTCGGGAATTTTCAGAAGCTGCTGGCGGATTTTCCGGTGGACAGGCTCTATGAGACGATCAGGGATTTTCACCATACGCCGAAGCGGATAGAGGCGCTGAGAGAAGCTGTCCGTGAGGATAAAGCGGGACGTGCGGAGAGTGTGAAAAAAGAAATCGAATTTGCCCTGGAAAATGCAGGCTGGGCGGACAGTGTGGTAAAGGGCATGGAAGATGGACGTATCCCAGTCCGTGTGACACATAATGACACCAAGATCAACAATATCCTGTTTGACCAGGAGAGCGGCAAGGCCGTCTGTGTCATTGACCTGGATACGGTTATGCCGGGAAGCGCGCTGTATGATTTTGGAGATGTGTTACGTATGGGCGGCTCTTCGGCTGCGGAGGATGAGACAGATCTGGATAAGGTGTGGTTCGAAGTAAGCGCGTTTGAGGCATTTGCCAGGGGGTATCTGAGCGAAATGAAGGATGCCTTGACAGAAACGGAGATTGCATTGCTGCCGCTGTCAGTCAAGCTTATGACCTATGAGTGCGGGATTCGGTTTCTGACGGATTATCTGAACGGAGATACGTATTTTAAGATTCACCGCGAGCATCATAATCTGGACAGGGCACGGAATCAGTTTAAGCTGGTGGCGGATATCTCTGCCAGGGAGGCGGTTCTGGCGGAAGCTGTGGAGAGAGGCATGAGTACGGCAGCTGTTTAGGCGGCGTTGCGGAAAGCAGTCCGGGGATTGTGGCTGTTTGGGCGAGGGCTGCGGACAGCGGTCAGGTCAGTGTGTCTCACCGGGCGAGGAAGTTAAAAAAATGCCGGTACAGGAGGATGAAGATCCGAATGTGCCGGCATTTTTTCTTTCTTATACTGCATAACGCTAAAATTTACCGTACTGCACTGGTTAAACGCATATGGCTGGCGTTATGCAGTCGGGTTACTCGGAAATTATAACTGTTAAGCAGTATAAATTATTTATTTATGTATCAGGATTTTTCAGGATCTGCTTGCAATGTTTTCTCGAAAACGGTACAATATTGCAGCGGGTATACTGCGGTGCGGCAGGCCGGCGCGGGGCCTGCTCAGGAAAGATAACAAGATCGTGGAGCGCAGAAGGAATTAAGATGAAGAACGAATACCAGAAGACAATAAATGCCTGTTTTATCGGCTACATCTTACAGGCCATCGTGAACAATTTTGTGCCGCTGCTGGCAGCAGTGGTTTTATATGCCATCGGTGGCGGATTGCTGGAAGTCCTGGTGAGTCCTGTGGTGGAGGCATGCCCTTCCGAACACAAGGAGCAGACCATGAGTCTTCTGCATTCCTTCTACTGCTGGGGGCATGTGGGCGTGGTACTGATTTCCACTGTTTTTTCCGGATTTTCGGCATAGGAAACTGGAAAGTGCTGGCAGGGGATCTGGGCTGTTCCGGCGGACCTACGGTGGTGGGCATGGTTTCCAGCTTCTTCGGGGAGGATCTGAAGAAAGGGATTCTGGCGGCGGTGCTGTTCCCGCTGCTTCTGCTGTTTGGGATCGGGCAGTGTAAGAAATCGGCTGCAAACATCTGATATCGGTTTATGGCAATTTTATAGTATTTCCGGGGATTTGAAATAAGTGACATAAGTGTCATTTGCGCGGTTTCGAAGAAAATGCTTTGAAATAACTTGAATAGGCAGTCCAAAATATAAAAACGGGATGAATTTTGCCAGGTTACAACTTTACTTTCTTTGGATAGTTCTGTATACTGAATAAAGAAACAACCAGGTACATGAGGTGAAAGGGGAAGAAATGCCGGATCTGGAACAGAAGAACCAAAATGACTTCATGGTGGAAAAAATCAAGGTAAAGCCGGTGAACAAAAAGAAACTGATCAGGCGGACGCTGATCACGATTTCCATGGCGATCATCTTCGGCATGGTGGCCTGTGTCACTTTTCTGGTGCTGGAACCGGTTATCAGCAACTGGCTGAATCCGGAAGAGGAACCTCAGGTAGGGATGGTGGTAATTCCGGAGGACAGGGAAGAAATGTCGCCGGAAGAGATGCTTGCGGAAAATCTGCCCACGGAAAGTCCCGCCCCCGGTCCAGACATCTCGCCTTCGCCGGAACCGAATGCGGTGGAAGCGCCGGAGGAAACCCAGATGCCTGTGGTGCCTGGCGAGGAACAGGTTCAGGAGATTCTGGATCGAGTGGTTTTAGATCTGGATGGCTATAAGGAATTGTACAATGCGCTTGACGGGTATGCGGAGAGTCTGCGGCGGTACATGGTGACGGTGACGGCGCTTACTTCCAATATCGACTGGCTGGACAGTGTACAGGAAAGTAAGAACCAGTGTTCCGGTGTCATTGTTAACGAGAACGGGATGGAGCTGCTGATCCTGGCGGATTATGCCGCGATCGGTTCGGCGGAGCGCCTGGTACTGACTTTTTATGACGAGTCCCAGGCGGAAGCCCAGATAAAACAGGTAAATGCAGCTACGAATCTGGCAGTGCTGTCTGTGCCGCTGGAGAATTTATCCGAGGGAATTAAGGCGGAGGAGACTCTTCCCATTGTACAGTTCGGATATTCCGGCGGAAAGAACCTGGCAGGAACGCCTGTGGTGGTGATGGGTAGCCCCATGGGAACCGCTAATTCCGTGGGATATGGTATCATAACCGCTTCTACAACGGTATTGTCCATGACTGACAGAAATTACAGGCTGATACTGACGGATATCATGGGGAGCCAGAATGCCAGCGGGGTGATCTTTAATCTGCAGGGGCAGATGCTGGGTATTATCACCAACAATAAGACAGGTTCCGATATGAGGAATCTGATCACGGCTTACGGAATTTCAGAGCTTCAGAAGACAGTGGAGAAGATGTCCAATGCGGCTCCCATTGCGTACATGGGAATCAGGGGAGGGGACGTGCCGAAGGAGGCGAATCTGGAATTCGGAGTTCCTTATGGGGCGTATGTGGAAGAAGTGGATATGGATTCCCCGGCCATGCAGGAGGGCATACAGCGGGGAGATGTCATTATAGAGGTGGATGACAAGGCAGTTTCAAATTTTATCATGTACAGTAATATCCTGATGCAGATGGAGCCGGGACAGGTTGTGACAGTGACTGTCATGCGCCAGGCGCAGGATGAATATAAAGAAATGGAATTCAGCATTGAGCTGGGAGGGGTAAACTAGATGAAATTTATCAGGGATCTGAAAGAAGGGGACAGACTTTTCGATATCTATCTCTGCAAACACAAGCAGGGAGCGGTGACCAAAAACGGGAAGCCTTATGAAAATGTGATTTTGCAGGATAAGACGGGAACCATAGACGCCAAGGTCTGGGAACCCAATAATCCTGGGATCGGGAATTACAATACGCTGGATTATATCGAGGTGCACGGGGATGTGAATAATTTCCAGGGAAATCTCCAGGTCAGTATCAAGCGAATCCGGGTCTGCCGGGAAGAGGAGTACAATCCTGCGGATTATCTGCCCGTCAGCGAAAAAGACATTAGTGTCATGTTTAAGGAACTGAAGGAATTTATACAAAGCATCAGGAATCCTTGGCTGAAGCAGCTTCTGGAAGCCTTTTTTGTCAGGGATGAGGCTTTTGCAAAGGCGTTCTGCTATTCTTCCGCGGCAAAGACCGTGCATCATGGGTTTGTAGGGGGACTGCTGGAGCATACTTTAAGTGTGACGAAATTATGTGATTATTATTGTAAGGTTTATCCCATACTAAAGAGAGATTTGCTGTTGACTGCCGCCATGTGCCATGACATCGGGAAAGTGAAGGAACTCTCCCTTTTTCCTGAGAATGACTATACAGACGACGGGCAGCTGCTCGGGCATATCGTTATGGGGTCCCAGATGGTGGCGGAGAAGGCGGCACAGATTGCCGATTTTCCCCATGTACAGCTGGTGCAGCTGCAGCATTGCATTCTGGCGCATCATGGTAAATACGAGTATGGTTCTCCGAAGCTGCCGGCGCTGATGGAGGCGCTGGCATTGAACTATGCGGATGACACGGATGCCAAGCTGGAGACCTTCAGGGAAATCCTGGAAAACAGCAGTGCCAACCAGGGGTGGCTTGGGTTTAACAGGCTGTTTGAATCGAATCTGAGGGCGACGAAGGAGTGAAGAAGACAGTGGTTTTGTTTCGCTTACTGCATATTTTACCGCGTGCAGTATAGGAACGCAGATGTCGGGCAATGTCAAATGAAAAGAATAAATATTACAGTAGAATAATAATAGAAAGCAGGGAGAAGAAGATGAAAATAACAGACGGCATTTTTTATGTAGGCGTAAATGACCATGAAGTTACTTTATTTGAGGGGCAGTATCAGGTACCCAACGGAATGGCGTATAATTCCTATGTGATCCTGGATGAGAAGATCGCGGTGATGGATACGGTGGACGAGGCTTTCGGACAGCAGTGGATTGCCAATGTGGAAGCAGTGATTCAGGGGCGTAAGCCGGATTACCTGGTGGTGCAGCATATGGAGCCGGACCATTCTGCAAATATTCTGCTGTTTCTGGAAAAATATCCGGAGACGGAGATTGTGGCGACGCCGCAGGCATTTAAGATGATGAACCAGTTTTACTCCCTGGATCCCTCTGTGAAGCAGGTGCCGGCGGCAAACGGCGGAGAACTGGCATTAGGGGAGCATAAACTGAATTTTGTCTATGCGCCCATGGTGCACTGGCCGGAGGTCATGATGACATACGAATCCAGGGATAAGGTGCTCTTTTCGGCAGACGGATTCGGAAAATTCGGTGCGTTGGATGTGGAAGACGACTGGGCGGATGAGGCGCGCCGTTATTATATCGGAATCGTCGGAAAGTATGGCGCTCAGGTTCAGAATGTGCTGAAAAAAGCGGCAGGGTTGGATATACAGGCGATCTGTCCGCTGCATGGTCCCGTTTTGACGGAAAATCTGGGGTATTATATCGGGCTGTATGATACATGGTCTTCTTATGAGGCGGAGAGCGACGGCGTGGTGGTTGCTTATGCATCTGTCTATGGACATACGAAGGAAGCGGCACTGTATCTGGCGGAGGAATTGCGGAAGAAAGGCGCTCAGGTGGCAGTGTATGATCTGGGAAGGGACGATATGGCAGCGGCTCTGGCAGATGCGTTCCGGTATTCGAAGCTGGTAATTGCCTGCAATACTTATAATATGAGCATCAATCCTTTTATGAATGACTTCCTTACCCGCCTGGTGGAGCACAGCTATCAAAAGCGTACCGTAGGGCTCATCGAGAACGGCTCCTGGGCGCCCGCAGCCGGCAGGGTGATGCGGGGAATGCTTGATAAATGCAAGGATGTCACATTTGTGGAAAATACAGTGACGCTGCTGTCGGCTATGAAGCCTGATAACGAAACGCAGTTAAAGGCATTGGCGGAGGAACTGGCGTAGCCGCCTGAGACTGTTATGCTGCAGTATGTCCATAAACGGCACAGGCAAGTAAAACGAACCGTTATAACAGGTCATGCCCACATGTGACACTTGTGTCATATACGGGCATTGGCAGGCAGAAAGACAGTATAGGTAAAAATATGAGATTTCAGAAAAATGATATGATTGCGGTAGAAATTGAGGATATCGGAAATGACGGGGAAGGCATTGGAAAAGCGGATGGCTTTACACTGTTTGTGAAAGACGCCGTCGTAGGTGATACCGTGGAAGCCAGGATTGTAAAAGTCAGGAAGAATTATGCTTATGCGCGTCTGGAGAAGGTGATAGAGCCTTCTCCTTTTCGCGTGGAGGCGAAGTGTGCGTTTCACAGGCAATGCGGAGGATGCCAGCTTCAGGCGCTTTCCTATGAGAAACAGCTTGACTTTAAGGAGAAGAAGATCAGGGACAGTCTGATCCGGATCGGCGGGTTTGAACCGGAATATGTGGATGCGCATATGGAATCCATTGTGGGGATGGAGGAACCCTTCCGGTATCGGAATAAGGCACAGTATCCAGTGGGAACTGGCAAAAACGACATGATTGTCACCGGGTTTTATGCCGGACGGACTCACAGCATTATTGCCAATACGGATTGCTGGCTGGGAGTGGAGGAGAATAAGGAAATATTGGAGTGTATCCTGGAATATATGAGGGAGAACCATGTCAGCGCGTATGATGAGGCTTCCGGAACCGGGCTGGTGCGGCATGTTTTGATCAGGAAAGGATTTGCAAGTGGAGAGATCATGGTATGCCTGGTAATCAATAAGGAAATGACACATGCTTTGTGTGCGGGGGAGAGAGGCAGGAAGGATTACCTGCCGAAACAGAAGGGGTTTATCGATAAGCTTATCAGAATCAAAGGCATGACAAGCGTGTCAGTCAGTATTAACACGGAGAAAACGAATGTCATTCTGGGAAAAGAGATACATACATTGTGGGGGAGGGATACGATATCGGATACCATCCATGTCAGGGATATGACGCAGCCGGGTTATCCTTTTACGGGGAAGGGGCTGACGTTTTGGATCTCGCCCCTGTCCTTTTATCAGGTAAATCCCGGCCAGACGGAAAAGCTGTACAGTCTGGCGCTGGAGTATGCGGGGCTGACGGGAAAGGAGACGGTGTGGGATCTGTACTGCGGGATAGGGACGATTTCATTGTTCCTGGCTGGCAGCGCCAGAAAGGTGTACGGAGTGGAGATTGTACCCCAGGCCATTGCGGATGCGCGGGAAAATGCCGGGAGAAACGGGATAGAGAATGCAGAATTTTTTGTGGGGAAAGCGGAAGAGGTGATGGGGGATTTTTATGAGGGGAATGAAACGGAGAAGAAACCGGATGTAATTGTGGTGGACCCGCCGAGGAAAGGGTGTGATGGGGCGTGCCTGGAAGCGATGCTGAAGGTGAGACCGGAGCGGATTGTATATGTGAGTTGCGACCCGGCTACGTTGGCAAGGGATTTGCGGGTGCTTTGCGATGGGGGGTATGGGGTGGAAAGGATTCGCGGGGTGGATATGTTTGGGATGACGGTGCATGTGGAAAGTATCGTGTTGCTTTCAAAACTTCATACAAAACAGAATATAGAAGTGGAATTGGAAATGAGCGAGCTTGATTTGACTGCTGCGGAGAGCAAAGCAACTTATGAGGAAATCAAACAGTATGTGCTTGATAAATATGATTTGAAAGTATCCAATTTGAACATTGCTCAGATTAAAACAAAATGTGGCATTATCGAGCGTGAGAATTACAATAAATTAAAAAAAGAAAATGCCAAGCAGCCAAACTGTACAGGAGAAAAAGAAGATGCGATAAAAGACGCATTGAAACACTTCCAAATGATTTAAGATAACATCTGAAGAAGGAAGAACTCCTTCTTCTATTATCTGATTTATAGAAACGTATTAACCAAATAGTTTTATTGAACACCATTATTATGCTAGGGGAAATGAATGATGTACAAGTTTAAAATAGATAAAATTATAGTCAATACTGCTGATGGAACAGAAGAGATTGTTCCTAAAAAAGTCAACATAATAGTTGGACCGAATAATTCTGGGAAAAGCAGATTTTTAAAAGAAATCAGAGATTATTTGTCAGGAGATAATCGTGATATTAAAATTATTAACAGCATAGAGAATCCGCTTCCTAAAAGCTTTTCTGAACTAGATAACGTGTATGATGTTTCGTCTAAAATGGTAAAAGATCAATATGGAAATTGGATGCTAAAGTCTTATTCTAACAAACCTACACAAGTGTTAGATATGACAGCAAGTCTTGAAAGTTATTTTACACGTTCTATGAATACAATCAGTGGGAATTGGTTTGAACATTTTGCGGGAATTATTGAACGAAAAGATAAAATTGAGTTTTTTAATTGGTATGGTTCTTTGTTTTATCAATATATAGGAACTGAGGAGCGATTGACTATTTGTAAAACACAAAAAAATTATGGGCTAGATAGCAATAATACAAACTACCTTTCTTCATTTAAATATCAAAATAAGATCCTTGATGATTTAGCAGCTAAAGTAAAACAGTTTTTTAAGAAAGATATCTACTCATACTTCGCATACTAAAATTAGGCATACTACCAGAAATTACGCCACTTTG
>CAJUFB010000029.1:31613-46143 GCA_910585805.1 uncultured Acetatifactor sp. | reverse complement strand
GCTTATTTTTAAAAATCTTTCTTTTAAGTGCAGTTATTGCGAGTCAATATCATACATTCCTATCTCTCCTTTCTGCTGCCACCTGTCAATCTTGTCAAGGTTTCACTATCCCTGCATCCCCATTATCTGAGATGTCCATGGACAGGAAATGCACTGGCTTTAGTTTCGGTGCCTGAAATTCCACTTCCCATACATTGTTCCGTACCTTTGTAATCTGTGCTGTATCGGTCTGACTCCACTCTGCAGCCTCTACAAAATCCGGTAAAACAATCTGCACTTTATGATTTCTTAACGGAGTAATATCGCATTCTAAATATTTCTTCTTCCTGTTCCACTTCATGTGCAAGAAACCATCACAATAGCGAAAATTCTCCGCCTCTCCTGCGGAAATCCTGTCCTCCAGTGCGGGGAGAAGTGCAATATACCCCGGTGACGAATACAAAAGCATCTCCTGGATTGCGTTCACATATCCCAGAACTGCATCCAACTGCACGACTGCCGGATCCACCGTCAAGGAAATGTTCATCCCCCTCCAGTCATTATGTAATGTAAAGAAATTGTTCAACAGCGAACTTCTCGCCATGTTATCAAGGCATTCCATGGCCGCTTCCCCATTGCGGAAACGTGCATAGACGGATGCCATGTGCGCCATAGACCAGCCGGTTTGGGCATCTATCTTGCGCAGGCTGACAGCTTTCTCGTATTCCTCGATTTTCTCTGGATTCTTTTCAGGATACAGCTCATACCCCGGAAATACCGGGTAAATATGAGACAGGTGCCTGTGATCATATCTGTCTTCAAAGATATCTTCCTGCCATTCCTTGACGGCACCCTTATCATTCTTTTTAAATTCCGGTATAGACTGTAGAATCCGCCTCCATCTGTCAATGCGCTCCTGTGCGAACGGCAAATCTTCACACATTTTCGTGACCGCAAGAAGATTAGTGAAAAATTCCTTAATTATCGAAAGATCTATAGTGGAGTTGATGGTTGTAGGCATGGGATGATCCATCTGTATACTTTCGTGAGGCATAAAGTTCATCGGTGTATTTTCCGGAGATACACTGGGATAAAATCTGATTCTCTCATGACCTGTTTCGTCCACTGTAAACCGGACAAATTCTTCGTAAAATGCCGCCACCCCGTCCATATACGGCAGCATTACATCCCGGGCAAATTCCATGTCTCTTGTATAAAGTAAATATTGATAATAATGCTGGGCAATCCATCCAGCAGCTCCTACCCAGTTTATGATTACGGGAACAACCTGTGTAGGCGCAGATACTCCTGGAGTGGTGCCTGCCGTCATGTAAATGCCGTCAATTCCGAACAGCTTCCGCGCATTCTCCTTAAACGCCGGAATCCTGTCGTTCATATATTTAAAAATAGCACGATTGTACTCTACCAGATTACCGCAAAGGCTGTGCCAGTAAACCATCTGAAGATTTTCATTTGCCATATTGTGACACCACTGCAACTGGTATCCGCCTCCCCATAATCCATAAAGCGGGAATGGATTGGCTGTTGGATTGCTACCGCAGATAAACAGATATCTACCATAATGCCACAATTTGTCAATCAGTTCCGGAGACTGCTTATCCGCAAAAGCCTCCGCCACCAGTTCCTCATTTGTCCTGTTCCATGTAACCTGACCGTCACTGTCTCCCAGATACAGTTTTGCGCTATGATATAGTGCTTTATGAAGTTCCGAGCTGTCAGCAAGCAGTTCCTCAAAACCTCTGGTCTGGCATTCCAATCTGCCATGCAGCTGCTGCCATGCTCTCTCTTTTTCTTCGTTTACATACGTACAAATGGTAATCAAAACTTCATTAGAAGCCTTCACTTTTATCTTATCTTCAAGGCATTCTAAACTGCCATCGGTAACAGAAATTCTGGCTACTGCGCCGAAGTTGGTATACCGGACACCCTTTTGGTCTCTTTTGGAATTGAAGTATAAATATCCCGTTTGCTGATTTTCGCAAACTGCCTTTATCTGTGCCTCTCTCCACACAGCCTGTATTGCGTCATTTACTGGCTCCCCTTCATTGTGGAATGCCTCCAGTTTCAGCTGGTATTCCAACAATTCCTTTGACTCTTCGGCATTCTCCGCAGAAAGTCGGTAGACAACCATATCTTCTGCTCTGGATACGAAAACTTCACGGCGCATAGTCATATGGGCATCATTCCATTGTTGCACGGCTACGGCATGTTCCATATCAAGCAGTCTCCTAAAAGAACGAAAACCTTTGACTGGTGTCTGCTCTACAATCAAATTTGCTACTGGCAACTGGGCTTCCAAGCACGAACCATATCCCGCCTCATTTAGTGCATTTACTATCTCCCAGCTTGCCTCGCGAAAATTCCCTTCATCCATCATCCGCCGCTGCCTGATGAATGCTTCATGAACATCCGGGACTTCATCCTGTGAACCGTTATACCATAAGTCATGTCGTCCCAGCTGCAAAATCTCCCGCTTTGCTCCGCCATACAAATTTGCCCCGGTTATACCATTTCCCGTTGCAAGCCCCTCCCGCCATAAATCATGCCACCATGATGATGGATACTGCATTTCCAAGACGTGTTCCATATATCTGTCTCCTCATACTCTTGTTGAATGTGCTTTTTATTTACATTTATGATAAAACATCCCTCAAAAATATAACAGTTTCCACAGCGACAAGCTTTCACAATTTATGTCATATTTTCTAAAGCACCTTGCAATTAGAGTATAAGGATTATATAATATCAATAATAAGGAGATAATTATCATGGAACACAAAGTAAATTATTCTTTCATGCTGGAAAACCAGAAAATAAATATTTTAATGATCACTCACGGAACAATCACAAATCCCATACCAAAACACAGGCACAGCAAAAACAGTTATGAGGTGCATTATATCTTTGGGGGAAAAGGGACTCTGGTTGCCCAGGGAAAAACCTATGCCCTGTCCCCAGGCACTCTATTTGTCACAGGTCCTGAAATTGAGCATGAGCAGAATCCAGACATAGCGGATCCCATGCAGGAAGATTGCCTGTATTTTTACATGGACACCCCAAATCCTATCCCCAAAAGCGCCCAAATAATCAACATCCTACGCACCCACCCATTCTGGTATGGCCGGGACACCCAGAATATTGTCCAATCGATTCAGTTGATTCTCGAGGAATTGAATGCACATAAGATTGGCCAAGTGATTTCTCTAAATGCATGTTTCCAGCGTTACCTCGTCCAGCTGGCAAGAAATATGGCAACCATTATTCCACAAGATAAAATGGAAATCGGACCTGTGCAATTGAAAATCGAAGATGCATTTCTCTATCAGTACAGAGACCTCACTTTGGATGACATCTGTGATATTACAGGCATGTGCCGCCGCCAGACCCAACGGCTGTTAGAGAAATATTACGGATATGGGTTTCAGAAAAAAAGAACGGCTTCCCGTATGGCTGCGGCAACTGCTTTTCTGCTTTACAGCGATTTAAGCGTGGACGAAATAGCAGAGTCCGTGGGGTATTCCAGTCTCAGCAGTTTTTTACAGGCATTCAAGGCTTATTATCATATGACAATAAAAGAATATAGGGCGTTTGTGGAAATATCTATGCAGGAATCCCAGTAGAAAGACGGAAAGGAGGCGGAGTCCACTCCATCCCCCTTTCCAAACTATCTTTTCCTCATATCCAAGAGAGGACTATAATATTTTTTAAAATCCCTGCATAGCTAGCTTTCCGAGTATCCTATTGGACAATTCCATCATATCCTGATTATCAAGGTACGGCAAGGTTCTTCCTATATCCTCTATGACCTCGCTCCTACTCTTCCAGCAAATATGCTGAAATAATTTGCATCTGATTGATTTTTGTATTATTCTGTGTTGCATAACCTTTTCTCTGACCGGAAATAAATGCCTTTTTCTCTGCAAGGCGTACTTTATAAAGAAGCCCTTGCTGCATGATGCTCCTGCTCCTTTTTACTTTCTTCCTTCTGTACCTTTTCCCCTGTGCAGTTATTCAGCATATTATCAATCATGCTGTAATTTCGTTATAGCTAAAGCAAACTAAATAGCTTTCATTACCTTCTGTGCAGGCTTGACTGGCATGCAATAGTGTCAAGTATATATTGCAGGGAATCGCAAAATAGTGTAAAATAATACAATTCAAGGAGGTCTTGCCATATGTCCTACCGTATATTGATAATCGATGATGAGATAGAGATTGCCTCCATGCTCCAGAGCTTCCTGCAAAGGAAATCCTACCAGGCAGAGTTCTGTTTGGATGGCGCCGATGCAATACGCATGGCAGCAAGCCAGCCGGACCTGATCCTGCTGGACATCAACATGCCGCAGATAGACGGGATCGAAGTCTGCCGGGCGATACGGGACTCTGTCTCCTGCCCCATCCTGTTCCTGACGGCCAGGGACCAGGAGTCCGATAAAATAGAAGGCTTCTCGGCAGGCGGCGACGACTATATCGTAAAGCCCTTTTCCCTGCCGGAGCTGAATGCGCGGATCGAGGCGCATCTGCGCAGGGAGCGCCGTGAAAAGATGATCCAGAGAATAGTATTCGGCGACATAACCATTGATTATCTGGCGCGGGAAATCCATGTCCGCGGAGAAAAGATACATTTCAACCGCAAGGAATATGAAATCATATGCCTGCTCTCCCTGAACCCCGGCCAGACTTTCGAGCGCGGAAAGATATACGACAGGGTCTGGGGGCTTGAGGGAAGCGGCGATGACACAGTGATCATGGAACACATCCGCAAGATCCGCCAGAAACTTACAGGCGCCGGATGCGGGCCGTGCATAGAAACAGTATGGGGGATTGGATATAAATGGATAGGATAAAGAAATGGCTGCATCAGATTCCATTACCTGCCGCTTTTGTCATCTGCGGCATGGCTGCGCTGCTGTCGGCCCTCTCCCTCACCAGGGCCACCATATGGTTTTCCCAGAAAAACAAGCAGGAGATTGCCGGAAGCTATGCGGAAGCGGTGCCTGCCGAACAGGAACTGGGCTTTTCCGCGGCTGACCTGGAACTGGTCCCGTCCACGGAACTCCCCCGGGAAGAGGCTCCCGCCCAGAGTGGGCAGTCCGGCCGGGAAAACAATGCCGTCGTGTATATATTATCCCCGGATGCCGAAGTCATGATGGAGGAGGAAGACCGGGAGAAATATGAGTTTTACGAAAACCTGGACAATGCTGCTGCCATTGTCTGGTATTCCGTCTGCCTCTGCCTTGCCTCCCTTATTTTCTATCTGTGGAAGCTGAAAAGGCCGCTGGGCATCCTGAACCGGGCAGCCAGGAAGATCTCCGGCAATGACCTGGACTTTAAGATCGACTATGCAGGCCGGGATGAACTGGGCAGGCTCTGCCAGGCTTTTGAATCCATGCGGCAGGAACTGGTGCGGAATAACAGGAAGATGTGGGATTCCGTAGAGGAACGCAAAAGGCTGAACGCCGCCTTTGCCCATGACATGCGGACGCCCCTTACCGTGCTGCAGGGGCATGCGGATCTTCTTCTGGATACCCTGGCCGAAAGAAAGGAGGACGATCCGGAAATCCTGTCCTCTGTCCGGGCCATTTCCAGTCAGGTTGCGCGCATGAATTCCTACATGGATGCCATGAGCGCCCTGCGCCGCCTGGAGGATTATGAGCCATGCTTAAGGACAATTTCCGCTGAGAGCCTGTCCGAACTGCTGGAGGATACCGCCGCCTCCCTCTTTCCCGGTGAAAAAGCGCCCGCCGCGGAGGGCATAAAAGCTTCCGTCCATTTTGAGATCAGGGAAACCGGATTATGGATGGACAGGGAAGCTTTCTCCCGGATTTATGAAAACCTGCTCTCCAATGCCGCCCGCTATGCCAGGGCAAGCATCTGCATCCGCCTTTACAGGGAACAGGATTTCGTGGTCCTGGAAGTTTCTGACGACGGCAGAGGCTTTACCGCAAAAGACCTGCGCAATGCCGCCGCCCCCTACTACAAAGGCGAGCGCAGCAGGCCTGCATCCTCCTCCCATTATGGCCTGGGGCTGTATATCTGCAGCCTGCTTGCCGGGAAGCTGGGTGGCGGGATACAGCTTGCCAACGGGGAAAACGGCGGCGCAAAGGTCACCGTCAGGCTCGTTTCCTTCCTAAACCCCATGCATCCTGACGCTCCTTGATATCTGCTCATCCTGTGACGGATTTTTAGCCTGCCCCCTTATGCATCCCGGTGCTCCGCCATAAGCAAAAACCGGGGGAATCGTAAAAATCCGGGGAAAATTTGAGAAAAATTTGAGATTTCCGTAGTATCATTCCGGTATAGGGCATCCGGTTCCCTGTGCCGGATTTTTTTGCTTCCTGTCCAGTGGAAAGGCGCAGGATGCCCGTCACGGCAGTGCCATAGCGGCGCTGCAGAGATTTTAGCGGAAGGAGCGACAGAATATGAGAACAGGAATGAACAGGAAAAGGCATGGAATAAAGGACTTACGGCCTGGATGGATCGCTTTCATGGCAATGCTTCTGGCCATTCTGACCACATCATGCGGCGGGGACTGGGAAGCCGCAGACAGCGGCAGCCAGATATGGGTTTCCGAATTCCTGCCTTTTGAGCTTGAGGAGGATTCTTACGGCGCCATGGCATTCCACGGGGATGCGCTTTATTACATCTCCTACCGGCAGCAGGCGGAAGGCTTCACCTACCGTCTGAGCGGCTATTCCCTGGCAGACGGCCCCCTGCCTGACATTCCTCTGAACCGGGAGGACGGAAAGGATATATTTATCACCAGCCTGCTTGCCATGGATGCGGACGGCGGTTTTTATGTCATTGCCTATGTCACGGAAGAGGACGGTTCCAGGATGCACCTGTGCAAATTCGATGCAGAGGGAAAAACGGTTTATGATACCGATATCTCCGGTGAAACGGACAATGCGGACCTGCTTGCGGTGGACAGCATGGGACGCGCATATATTTCCTGCAGCATCTTGGGCAGGCCCTGTGTATTGCTTTATACACCGGAAGGAACCTACAGCGGGACTGCCCTTCCCGACATTTCTAACGGAAGGATCAGCAGCATGGGATGCGGACAGGACGGCAAAGTATACGCCGGCTGCTGCAGCGACAGCGGGGGCGGTGAAAATTATTTCCTGACAGAGATTGATTTTGACAGCGCAAAGACAGGGGAACCCTTTCCTGATTTCCCAAAAGGGGACAGTTCCGTCCTGGTGCCTTACCTGGAAGACAGCCTCCTGTCCTATGACCGGACCACCCTCTATGCCTATGACCTGGCCGGCCGGAAAGGAGAAGCCCTGTTCGACTGGCTGGACCAGGGTATCAACGGCTCCCGGGTAGCCGCGGTCAATGTACTGGAAGACGGAAAGGTCCTCGCTGTCACCAGGGACTTTTCATCCGGGGACAGCGAACTGGCCCTGCTGAAAAAAGCCCACATTTCCCAGGCGGCACAGAAAGAAACCATTGTCCTGGGCACACTCTACAGCAGTTCCGCCCTGCGCGGCGCTGTCCAGGCGTTTAACCGCGGAAACGATCAGTACCAGGTGAAAATCAGGGAATATATGGATCCCCTGACACATGACAGGGCTGACGCCCTCATCCGGATGAACAATGATATCCTCTCTGATGACTGCCCTGATCTCCTTGACCTTGCGGACCTTGACCTGAAAGCCCTGGCGGCCAAAGGACTGTTCGAGGATCTGGATGCTTATCTGGAAAGCAGCAGCCTGCTGGACCGTTCAGACTTTCTGGACAGCCTTCTGGATTCCTATACCGTGGACAATGAACTGATTACCATTCCGTCAAGTTTCTCCCTCAGAACCGTGTTCGGATGGAGCGACGGGGCAGGGGATGGCCGCGGCCGGACACTGGATGAACTGTTGGCTTACGCAGATGCCCATCCGGAGGCGGCGCTTTTCGACAATGCTTCCAGGAGCGATATCATGCAGTATCTGATGGCCTGCAACGGGGATGCCTTTATCGACTGGTCTTCCGGGGAATGCCGTTTTGATTCCGATGACTTCAGGCGGCTGCTGGAATTCACGGCCCGTTTTCCCGGGGAAGCGCAAAGGGATCCCGGGCAGCCCTCCACGCCCGTCCGAATCCGGAACGGGGAGGTTCTTCTGTATGAAGCGTACATTACGGATTTCGATTCCATACAGCTGCCCCTGGCGATTTACGGCGATGCCGGAACCTGCATCGGTTTCCCCTCAAAGGACGGCGGCGCAGGCTGCATCCTCATCCCCTACGGGGCTTATGCCATTACCGTGAAATCGGACCGGAAGGACGGCGCATGGACATTCCTGGAAAACCTGCTGGCCTCCGCAGACAGCAGCTCCTCCTTTTTCCCTCCCCTGAAAGCGGCACTGGAGGAAAAAGCCGCAGAGGCCGTAAAGGCGGGATATCTTACCGATGAAAACGGTGAAGTCTGTCTTGATGAAAACGGGAATCCCATTCCCGAAAACTCCGGCATGGCAGTCTCCTATTCCGATTGGGAGTACACTTACCGTACCCCCTCACAGGATGAGGTTGAGGCCGTTCTGGCTTTCATAGATACAGCAAAGCCGATGCCTTTCAGTGACACCGGAGAAATCATCCGCATCATCAGCGAAGAAGCCGAAAGCTATTACCAGGGACAGAAAACGGTTGACGAAGTGGCGAAAATCATCCAGAGCCGTATCCGGATCTATGTCAATGAGGGCTGACTGCTGCACGGAAGGGCCTGTTTCCTCCGGCAGCCCCTGCAGAAGCAGCAGGAATCCCCCAGTGCCGGAATATATCTTCTCCCCAAAAGGCGCCTTCCCCGGTTGGGCAGTTCACAGACAACGGGCACGGATTATCCGCTGAGTGCATTGTAAGAGGATTCGAGATATGCCTGAAAAAAGACCGCGGTGGGCTGGCCGGACTTCCTGTTGAGACGGTAAAAAAGCAAAATCCGTCAGTGCTTTTTCCAGAGGAAGGAACTGTAGCCCTGCCAGAAAACCCGTTTCCTTTGCCATATCCTCCCCGTCAAACCGCCGGTACAGTTCCAGCAGTTGTGCAGGAAGCACACCGGCCTTCCGGGCAAGCTGCTCCAGCCGGCCTTCTTCCGCCCCGACATTCAGGCGCGTTTCTATATCGGGAATCCCCTTTTTAATTTCATCCAGATATCTGTCCAAATTTTTCATTCCTGCCATAATCCTCCTGTTTTTGTCTCTGCTCTCCGGCTCCCTTAAAAATCTGTTTTACAATCTCCACTTTCCCCGTTTCTGTGGAATTCCCTTCTTCTATTTTGCGGCGGAGTATGTACAGCAGTCACTCATATTGACTCTAAAAATATCGATTTGTCACTGGCTCCATTATACTGTAATAACTTTCCTGATGGAATAGACTTTACAAAAAATTCACTTAGTCGCTTCTTTGCTGTTGCACCTTTGAAAGACTGTCTGAAAAATTTAAACCGATAAAAAGTCAAAATGCCTCTTGCTTATTACGGCTTAATCGTTATAATAGAAGTAACGCAATGAATCAGTAAGGAGAATGAACATGAGCATACAGGAACTTAAGCCCATTAAAGAGGGCAAAGTACGTGAGATTTACGACAACGGCGACACCCTGATTATGGTGGCCACAGACCGTATCAGCTGCTTTGACGTGATTCTTGGCAACAAGGTCCGCAAAAAAGGCACCGTGCTGACCCAGATGTCCAGGTTCTGGTTCAATATGACGAAGGATATTCTGCCCAACCACATGATTTCCGTGGATGTAAAAGATATGCCTGAATTTTTCCGGAACGAGGAATTCGACGGAAAAAGCATGCTCTGCCGCAAGCTTGACATACTTCCCATAGAGTGTATCGTGCGCGGTTATATTACCGGAAGCGGCTGGGCCAGCTACCAGAAGGACGGCACGGTATGCGGCATCCGCCTGCCGGAAGGCTTAAAGGAAGCGGACAAGCTGCCAGAGCCCATCTACACCCCCTCCACCAAGGCGGAAATTGGGGACCATGACGAGAATATTTCCTTTGAGCAGAGTGTAGACTATCTGGAGAAGCGCTTCCCCGGAAAAGGTCGGGAATACGCCGAAAAGCTTCGTGAATACACGCTTGCCTTATACAAAAAATGTGCCGAATATGCACTGGGACGCGGCATCATTATAGCTGACACCAAGTTTGAGTTCGGCCTGGATAAGAACGGCAATATTGTTCTGGCGGATGAGATGCTGACGCCCGACAGTTCCCGTTTCTGGCCAGCAGACGGTTATGAACCCGGACACGGCCAGCCCTCTTTTGACAAGCAGTTCGCCCGGGACTGGCTGAAAGCGAATCCCGGCAACGACTGGGTACTGCCGGATGATGTAGTGCAGAAGACCATCGACAAATACCTTCAGGCTTATGAACTGCTGACCGGAACGCCCTTATAAACTTCAAAGAAATGGAAAACCTCCTCATCCAGTCCGTATTCTGTTCGGAAACCGGCGAAAGCCATCTCCTTAACGGCCTGCATGAGGAGGTTTATTCAGTTCCGGTTTCTTATAAACCAATGAGGCTGCCGGCCACGTTCTCATCCCGCCCTGCGGAATCTCGCATTACACTGCAGCTACGCGTCAATATCCGCCGCAATCCTGGACTTTACCAGTTCCGCAATCTCCGCCGTCCTCATCCCGCTGTATTCCTCGAAAAAAATGGGTGCCAGAAAATGCACATATGTCCTGACCTTGCGGAGTGAGTTCACCCCAAAAGGTTTGTAGGAATCAATAATGGCCACCGGCACGATAGGGGCTTTCGCCCAGACAGCACACTTAAAGGCCCCGGGCATGAATTCCTGCAGATCATTTTTATTATGGTCATAGCCGCCTTCCGGAAAGACAATATAGCGCCTTCCTGCCTTGACTTCCTCCGCAATCTCCCGAATTGTCTTCATCTGCTTCTTCATATCACGCCTGTCCAGCCTGCTGCCCTGCACCAGATCGATAAAAGAATCCGTAATCGGCAGCCTGGAGCGATAGGCATCAATGACAATGGTACAGGGTTTTGGATGAGAGCCCATGATCCCCAGAGTGTCATACTTGCCCTGATGATTGGAATACATGACATAACCGCCCTCCTCAGGCAGAAGCTCCTGCCCACGGCTCTCTGTCTTAATCCTGCCATTGTGCATCATAATGGAAATACACCTGCGGGCCATCCGGTAACGTTTCTCCTCCGAAAATTTCTCGCCATGATGCTCAATATAATGAGCCTTGCAGACATAGTATATAACAAAGGGAAACGACACGACTACCACATAAAATAACCTTAACACGCTCAAACACCCCTATTCATCTGCCGCACCAACGGCGCCAAAAACATACAGACATTCGAAAACATCCGCCCACGGATGCTTCCCTGTGAGCAAGGTCCGCTTCACAAGCCTTTCTCACACTACTCTCTCCCATCCCAGCAATAGGTACAGAGCTTATTCTTATCAATTCCAACAGAAGCGATCATATCATCCAGCCTGTGATACCGCAGAGTGGTAAAATTCAGCTTCTTTCCGATCCGCTCCACCATCTCCGCATATTCTGCGGTATCGGGATTTACATAATCCTTTAAATCAATCATCCGCCCTTCCTCTTCCATCTCCTTTAATACCCTTCTGGCAATCAAATCCATCTCCGAAGTGGAACGGGAAAAATTCAGATACTTGCAGCCAAACAGCAACGGCGGGCATGCCGGGCGGATATGCACTTCCTTTGCACCGCTCTGATACAGAAATTCCGTCGTCTCTCTCAGCTGCGTTCCTCTCACGATAGAATCGTCTATCAGCAGCAGACTCCTATTCTCAATCAGATCCTGAACCGGAATCAGTTTCATCTTGGCAATCAGATTCCGTTGTGTCTGAATCACCGGCATAAAAGAACGGGGCCAGGTAGGCGTATACTTGATGAACGGCCTGGAAAAAGGCACTCCCGAAACATTTGCGTAACCGATGGCATGGGCAGTCCCGGAATCAGGTACCCCAGCTACCGTATCAGGTTTTACATTATCGCGTTCCGCCAGCAGCGCACCGCAGTTGTAACGCATCTTTTCCACGCTGACTCCTTCGTAGGAAGAAGAAGGATACCCATAGTATACCCACAAAAAGGTACAGATTTTCATCTCTTTTCCAGGCTGCACCAACGTGTGTATGCCTTCAGGCGTCACCACAGCGACCTCACCGGGTCCCAACTCCCTGTCACACACATATCCCAGATTCAAATAGGCAAAGCTTTCAAATGAAACACAGTAGGCTCCCTCTTTTTTGCCGACGGATACCGGGGTCCTGCCATATCTGTCTCTGCCGGCATATATCCCTTTCTCGGTCATAACCAGTATGGTCATGGAGCCGTCAATGACTTCCTGGGCATACTGAATCGCCTCCACCAGGTTGTCCTTCTGGTCCAGAAGAGAAGCCACCAGTTCCGTGGCATTGATATCTCCGCCGCTCATCTCCAGAAAATGCCCGTGCCCGTTGGAAAACAGTTCCTGTGTCAGCTGCTCTATATTGTTGATCCTCCCCACGGTGGCAATGGCATAGGTTCCATGGTGGGAGCGGACCATCAGAGGCTGAGGCTCAAAATCGGAAATACATCCGATTCCGATGTTCCCTTTCATCTCGTTGATCTCCTTGCCGAACTTCGTACGGAAAGGAGCATTTTCAATATTATGGATTGCCCTGTCAAAACCTTTCTCCTTGCTGCACACCACCATGCCCGCGCGCCGGGTTCCGAGATGGGAATGATAATCTGTCCCGAAATATAAGTCAAATACACAGTCTTCCTTAGATGCTACGCCAAAAAATCCTCCCATACCAGCCTCCTGATTTATCTTTATTCTGTTTTGTCCTCAAAGTATTGTATACAGATGCAGAATATCTCATATCAACATCTGCCAGGCAACATCCGCATTTATACAGTAATTTCGGCTTTCACGCCAAGTAAATCTCTGTTCGTCTCCAGCACCGGACGGATTACATCCTGCAGGAAAGCATCCACCTGCTCTTTGGAGCGTCCCACATACCTGGCAGGCTCCATGGTTTTCTGCAGTTCTTCCAGACTCATATGAAAGGCAGGGTCTGCAGCAATCAACTCCAACAGATTATTTTCCTTTCCCTCCACCTTCACATTCCGGCCGGCTTCCATGGAAAGCTCCCTGATGCGCTCATGCAGTTCCTGACGGTTCCCGCCCATCTTCACGGCATCCATCATGATATTCTCGGTAGCCATGAACGGAAGCTCGCTCATAAGGCGCTTCTCTATCACCTTCGGATACACCACCAGGCCGTCCACCACATTCAGGCACAGATCCAGGATACCGTCCACTGCCAGAAACCCTTCCGGAATGGACAGTCTCTTGTTCGCCGAATCGTCCAGGGTGCGCTCAAACCACTGGGTAGCGGAAGTGATGGCCGGATTCAGGGCATCAATCATCACATATCTGGAAAGAGAGGCAATCCGCTCGCTTCTCATAGGATTCCGCTTGTAGGCCATAGCAGACGAACCGATCTGACTCTTCTCAAAAGGCTCTTCCACTTCCTTCAAATGCTGGAGCAGACGGATGTCATTGCTCATCTTGTGGGCAGAAGCGGCGATCCCCGCAAGCACATTCGCTACCCTGGTATCTATTTTACGGGAATACGTCTGCCCGGATACGGGAAAACATTTTTCAAAGCCCATCTTCTCCGCAATCATGGGATCAATCTTATCAATCGTCTCCTGGTCCCCGTCAAACAACTCCAGAAAAGAAGCCTGAGTCCCCGTGGTTCCTTTGGAGCCAAGAAGCTTCAGATTTCCCAGCACATAATCCAGATCTTCCAGATCCAGATAGAATTCCTGCATCCAAAGCGTGGCCCGCTTTCCCACCGTAGTAGGCTGGGCAGGCTGGAAATGAGTGAACGCAAGGGTTGGCTGTGCCTTGTGCTTCTCCGCGAAATCCGCAAGCTCGGCAATGACATTCACCAGCTTCTTCTTCAGAAGCTTCAGGCCTTCCCGCATCACGATGATATCCGTGTTATCTCCCACATAGCAGGAAGTGGCACCCAGATGGATGATACCGGCAGCTTTAGGGCACTGCTGCCCGTAAGCATACACATGGCTCATGACATCGTGGCGGACTTCCTTTTCCCTGGCTCTGGCCACCTCATAATTGATATCCTCCGCATGGCTCTTCAATTCCTCAATCTGTTCATCTGTAATGACCGGCTTGCCGTCTCTGCTCAGTCCCAACTCCTTCTCCGTCTCAGCCAGGGCAATCCACAGCCTTCTCCAGGTACGGAATTTCATATCCGGTGAAAAAATGTACTGCATTTCCCTGCTGGCATATCTTTCGGACAAAGGGCTTACATATCTGTCTGTGCTCATTCCTGCTCTCCTATTCCAGTTCCGCAACCGCCCTCCCAGTACCCAACATGGGCAGAGTATTTCCGGCCGCCAAATGCAGGCGTCCGTAAATCCTCTGGGGCACTGTCCGGGCGGTTGCTGTTTTTATTTTTCCAGTTCCGCAACCGCCCTCCCAGTACCCAACATGGGCAGAGTATTTCCGGCC
>CAJUFB010000029.1:0-31513 GCA_910585805.1 uncultured Acetatifactor sp. | reverse complement strand
AAATGCAGGCGTCCGTAAATCCTCTGGGGCACTGTCCGGGCGGTTGCTGTTTTTAATAAAAATATCATATCTTACAAAATTTCATAAGTCAATAGTATTTAGTCCGCCTTGTAGTGATCTACCATCTCCTGGATCTCAACGGCATATTCCGGATACTTTTCGGCAACATCCATGATCTCCCTCCGGGCGGTCTCCGATATATCCTGGTTATAATCCATCTGCTTCCGGAGCGACTGTCTTCGAAGGATCAGGTCATGGCGTATCTCCACCATCTCACGCTTATCCAGAAGGGCGGCAGGATGCCCCAGCCATCTCTCCGGACTGGAAATGCGGTACCGGGCCAGCTCATGAACCAGCTGCTTACGGTAATACTCTGCCTTGGATTCCGCTTCCGCATACTCTCTTCTCTCCTCCTTCTCCTTCTGATATTTCTTCCAGAGCCTGTCAAGAGAGGCGGCATTTTCCGTACTGTATTTCATGCAGAGATAGTCTCTCAGGTTGCGGTTGTTCACGTAACGGATCTTTACCTTATTCTGCAGCAGGATCAGCCTGTTGATGTCAATCTCTATCTGGCGCAGTTCGCTGTCGCCGTTTGTGTACTTCACCCAGCTTACTGTCACAGCGAGAGCCACCGCCGCCCCGGCCAGCAGATATCCCAGTTTCGTATCCATCTGAAAGCCAAACTGCAGCACCAGCAGCATCACAATGCAGAGCACAAACGCTGTCAGAAAAATCACAGATATTCCCCGCAGATTGTTCAGAATCGTCTCCAGCTCCTGCCTGCGGAATTCGTAGGCATGGCGTTCCATATCCAGCCTCTTCAAGTCATGCTTCACCTTCTCACCATACTCTTCGCACTCCTTCAGCTTGCCGATCCCTTCCTGGACTTCCGCTTCCTGCTCCCGCAGACGATAATAATCTACATCAGTCATACGATTTTTCTTCCCGCGGTATTTTTCGCCTTCCTGTTCCATAGTCAGCAGCTTCCCGGCGATACCGTTCAGCGTCTCCCGCTCCTTCTCCGGAAGCGCCTCAATCTCCTCCATATCCGTCAGATAGGAAGTGATCAGGGAATATTCTCCCGTCAGAAGATTCATTTCCCTGACGGCCTCTCCCATCTGTTCCAGGCATCCTGTCACATACCGGTTCCGCTGGGCCTCGTCCTCAAAGTTTACTCTGTCCCGCTCATAGACCACATTTTCCCAGTCGTCGGCACTGCCTTCGCGATGCTTCCTTTTTCCGAATATCCTTGCTAAAAATCCCATTCGCAAATGCTCCTTATTCCATCCTGCGGAGAACTAACTGCAGCGGTAGCTGTCCTTGAGGACCTGCACCAGACGCTCGCTCTCCTCATTGTATTTCTGACGGTCACGGCTTTTCAGATCCCTTCGGTGATGCAGCTTCAGATGATCCGGATGCTTTTCCCACTCCCCGGCAGCCTCCTTATATTTCTCTTCCAACTCCTGCGTCTGAGGATACCACTCCGTACATCCTGCCGCAAAATCCACATATTCTTTTTCGGAAAGCTGCATCCGCTTTGCCGCCAGATAATCCACACAGTACGCTTCGTCCCTGCTCAGTTCATAAGCCTGCCGAAAGCATTCCGCGGCGCCCTCATATAGCATCAGGCCCGTGTAAGCCACGCCCATATTATGCCATATTTCCGCCTGAAAATCCGGCGCCGGCTTTGCCGCTTCCCCTTTCTCCTGCTCCTGCCAGTTCTGCAGGAGTTCATCATAGCCTCTTAAGGCCAACCGGTACTTTTTCTTTCTGACCAGATAATCTATCTGATTCTTGCGCTTTTCGATACCACTGAGGCCGGCTCCCTGCTTCAGAGCCTGCTCCATCTCCCCTATGGCCTCCTCGCCATAGAATCCTACATACCTTAAAATAGCCACCGCAAATTCACTGAGCTGGCCGCGCCTGTGCACCAGAGGATGAAGCCGCTGCGCCAGCTCTCCCAGCCCACACTCCTGCTCCATCCAGTCCAGCAGCCCGTCATCCAGAAGCGACAGATCCAGAAGAAACGCGTTTTCCTTCATGCAGTAGCAAAGCTCTTCCATACTGAATACATTTATCTCCAGCCCCGGGATCCGATACGGCTCCTTTGCGTAATTCCCCACACAGACACTGACACGCATCCCTTTTCACCCCCATCTGTCCGTTTCCTGATAGATCTGGATCTCGTCCTTCCAGGTACGTCCGGAAGATGCCCTGAACTCTCCGAAACCAAGATCCTCCGCCTCCACCACCAGGCAGCGCTCTGTCTTCATATAAAAATGCAGCTTCAGCCTCACAATTCCTTCCGACAACCCCTCCAGAACTACCCGGATCGACTCGCCGTCTCTTCCGGAGGCCTTTCCCGCCCTGGAGCTGTTGCTTCTGATCAGAGGCAGCACCGTAAGCATGAGCTCATTGCCGTCCTGCAGATACACCTCCAGCTCCCGCTGCGCCTCATACCAGCTTACACCTGCGTCCAGAAGCGGGTAATAGGATTCCTGGCCGTTTTGCAGCACCTGCATGCCGATATTGGCTTTCAGCTTTTCATTACCCAGAAAGACATGGTTCCTGCCCTGTTCACTTGGGGCGATCTTCTCCTGCATCCCGCAGCATGCGCCCTTGCTGAACAGATTGTTCCCCTGAAATACCCTCCTGCCCCTGCACAGGAAGCGAAGGGATTCTTTCATCCAGTCCTCCTGGAATCCGTCACCGATCAGAAAGATGCTTCCGATCAGCTCCTTTCCGCAGACCTCCTCGGCAATCTCCAGCAATGCCTTATCCTCAGCCTCCGGAAAGGTATATTCCTTCTCCTCCACGAAAACCACAATGGGCGTAGTACGCCTGTTTGCCTCCATCCGGTATATCCTGATACTGTCCTGCCTGTAATGAAACAGCACCGAAGGATAGGTCCAGAGCTCCCTGGGCTGCCGCAGCATATAGCTGTAAAAGCTCTCCGCATGCCCCTGAAAGGAGATCCTGTCCGCTTTGAGCCTGCTCCCTTCCACTACCTGTCCCAGTACCTCCAGGATCTTTTTGTCGATCACGGGGCAGGTGACAGTCAGCGCGGACAGCTTCTCACCTGTCTGTGAAAGCTGTCCCAGGCTCCGCCGGAAAAACAGGGCCAGCAGCGCCACCGGGTCATAGCTTTCCCCTTCCACTACCACCGGTTCCCCGTCCAGCGCCATGTTCAGAAGGTTTTCCACCAGGATGCCCTCCTGCCTGTCCGCCGCCCGAAGCGCCTCTCTGCCGTAAAACCACTGGTTTACGCCATGTCGCTTGCAGAGTACGGTAGGTATATGATATTTCTCCTCCCCTGCCACCTGGGAGATGGTCTCTACGTCTCCGTTCCCGGAGAGCGCAAAGCTGATCTGAGATACTTCATTTCCCAGATCATATCCGGCAATCAATCTCGCACCGCTCAGAAATCCCATTCTGATATCCTTCCCTCTACTTTAATGCAAACAGCCTGCTGTTCAGGAAATCTCGCATATAATATTCCTCCAGCAGATTGTCCATGGTATGATGATCCTGCATCGTTCTGGCCATGGCAATGTCATTGAGCAGACTGTATCTGCTGTTCTCGTCCTCCCCGGTGCCGTCTCCCTTCTGAATCGTCCTGCTCTCCGTCACCTGCGTCTTTCCGTCCTTTTCCTCCGTGATATAGTACTGAAGGCTCTCTCCGAAAAACAGGATGAAATCCTTAAAGAATACACCGCCATACGCCTCCCGCATATACTCCGAACGATATCCTTCTGTCTCGCCGTTTTCGCCCAGAAGCGTATAATGAATACACGCCCTGGTTCCGGGAGCCGTCCGGTATTCGATGATAGTCTTGTCCGCCAGTTCCTGCTGCGGAGAACGGTATTCCTTATATTTTCTGAAAAACTCCAGATAAATTCCCTCGGATATCATTTCATCCAGAAATTTTTCCGCCGTTTTTGCCGTTTCTCCATCTATTTCTTCTCGGTTTTCCGAATAATATTTCAGGAAAGCCAGTTTGCAGACCTTTTGCACAGGTTCACCCCGGGCATCCATGTAGCGGATTTCCCGAAATACTTCTCTCTCCATCACACGCTCGCCCACAAAGCTGTCATATGCGCACTGAGCCAGAAATGCCTCCTCCACACTGGCCTTGGCCCCCTGGGATATGTAATAGAGAAAAATATCCATCCTCTCGCCCACAAAGGCGCCGGAATACAGCATCTGCACCAGGATCCGCTCGCTGATCCCATAACAGTCCATGCCGAAAGCCCTGGCCGCCTTCCAGATATCCCGCAGACTTCTGGTCATTCCCTGATAGTACAGGCTCAGATACTCCAGTGCCAAATCGTCATATTTTCCCTGCTGAAACGCATACCACGCGGCAGCCGTCACCAGGGCATCCTCCGCCATCCCGTTTTCTTCCAGCATAACCCGCAGAAGCCTCACCAGTACCTTCGCATCCGCAAAATAAGGCCCGTAAGACTGGATCAACCGGCATGCCAGCTGATCCTCTCCGTGCACTACCATGTATTTTAACACGGTATTTCTTTCTTCGGCCGTAAGCGCCTCCGTGGGGATGGCCTTCAGATGTTCCTCCAGAGCTTCCACTTCATCTGCGTCATGGTAAAACTGCAGCAGCCGCAGATGCAGTTCCTTTTTCACGGATGCGTCGGCATAATCGGACATCAATACCCGAAGCTGTCTCCTTGCCAGATCCACAGGTTCCTCTCTTCCCATATTCTCATTGCCGCACAGAAAAATCTCCAGCCCCGGCTCCACCTGCTCAAAAGGCAGGATCCAACGCAGGAATTTCCCGGGTATCATCAGCTTCTCTATGGTGTATTCCGCGCTTTTTACAAAGCGATTCCCCCAGGCATCTTCAAACACGATGGTATATCCGCTGCCGTACAGTGCAACCCACGTGTGTTTTTCCGTCAATATATATTCGGCAGGATACATGTTGCCGGGCTGGTACACATACACCTTCTTAAGCCTCTCATCCTCCACCTGGAGCAGATGGGCAAAGAGAAGCTTCGAAAGCTGCCAGCAGACTGAACTGTCCACCATATCCTGCCTCAGAACGCCCTGATACAGATTTGCCAGATGTCTGTCTATACGCCCCTTTCCTATCTGCTCCAGCACAAATGCCTGCATTCTGGTCTGATAAGCCTCATAAATATCCCCCAGCCTGTCCTTATGCTGCCATATGTAATCATACAGGCAGGCACTGCGGACATAGTCCAGATTATTCTGATAGGAGAAATACTTCAGTACGGACTTGGGCAGCTCCTCTGCTCTGTCCGGATCCAGGGAAAGGAAAAAATGCTCGTACAGATTAGCGATCCGCAGCTGATTCTCCACCCCTGCCCTGTACCAGTCAAGATACGCTTTCCCTGTCTTGCCTCCCTTGACCAGAAGCGTGCATACCTCCTGAAGGAGCTGCGCATCCTTTTTCTTCCCGTACAGCCTGCTCAATATCCGGAACAGCAGCTCCGAATACTCTTTCACCTTGCTGACCAGATAGAGCATCTGCTCCATCGTCTCTCTCTTCAGAGTACCCTGTCTGGAAGCGTAATTCAGCACCTGGCGCTCAAAGCTTCCCAGCTTCCGCAGCAGCGCCGGATTTCCGTTGAGCATGGCTACCGCCTCAATATACAACACGGGGCTGGTGCATCCCCGGGAATACAGCCTTTCCAGAAGTCCCCATCTGTCCCGGTCCGAGCCGCGGTAATTCCTGGACAGGTACAAAAGCAGCCATGCCACCCGCCAGTTCTTATCATCCCTGAGGAAAATATGTTCCACATCCTCCGCCACCTTGTCCACATATTCCTCATCCCCATGGATCAATGTAGTGAGATACAGATAATAGGCCAGAAGGGTATCCTCTGCCTGCCCGCTCTCAAACCTGTCCGAAACATGGTCCAGCAGCCAGTTCGCCTCCTGATACCTTTCCTCGGTGATCAGGAGCTGTGCCTGGAACAGGCGGAAGCCGATGTCATTCTCGTCCATGGCCACCAGCTGCTCCACCAGACGGCCAGTCTCCTTCAGCCATGCGCCGGTCCCGATCTTCCGGAGCCGAAACTCCTGATAGGACTTCATCAGCTGAACAATGCGCTTCTTTCGTTCGGCATCCGGTCTGCCGGAAAAATGCCCCCTGCCGTATCGCAGCGTCACCGGAACCGTCAATGCCCCATAGGCATTATAGAGACAGATCTCACCTGTATTCAGTCCTCCATGACAGGTTCCTGCGTCAAAAAACACCTGAAGAGAGCAACGATTGTCCTGAAAATCCGTCTCTGTCAGGATCTCCTTCTCCGTGTAAAAAAAATCCCCCCTGCATTCCACATGCAGTACGGTATAGCCCCAGCCGTTCCGCAGGATGCTCAGTTCCTGCTTCAGCACCGCGCCGCTGACCTCCATCTCCACATGCAGCTGGCCCTGCTGCGTCAGAAATTCAACCCTCTGCTTCTTATTCGCCTGTATCAGGAATTCTTCCACATGCTGTTCGCTTCCCTCATAGACGGAAAGCGCCCTGTAATCCTCCCTGCTGCCTGCATCACTCCCCGTAAAGATCCGCTCAAACTCCGGAGTGTAATACAGCTGAACAGCCTCCTTCCAGTTGCTTTTCGCCAGATTCGCAAAATGGAACAGGTTGCGGATACTTCCGACGGAAGACTCCGGCACCGTATAAACTACCGATGCCACAAAGGGAAGGTAATATTCCCCCTGATTGCTGACGACATCAAAGGTTCCTTTGACTACATCTCCCTCTTCAAGATTCTCCCCGTGAAAGCGGAAAAAAATCTCTCCGTCCACGCCGGAAAATTCCCCTGTCAGACATTCCATCCGCCAGTCAGAGGAAAAAACGCTTCCATTGACAAACTGCCCCTCCTGAGCATACACATGGAAGGAGCCCTCGCAAACCTCCCCTTTTCTGATGCTCAATTCTATCTTGGCGCAGGAAAAATCAAGAGAGCCATTCTCATAGTCGAAATTCCCTTTCAGTATCTGTTCAATTCTCTTCTGTTTCTGCTCCTGCATTACTCTTCACCCGTTTCCGCTTCTGACTGACCTTCTCCCAACAAGGGACAATTATAGAAAATAGCACATCTGTTCTGATTTGTCAAGTTATGGCGCGAACTGTTCCTGTCAATCCATATTCAGCCTGTGGCTGGTCACATACCATGACACAAAGTAAAGCCCTGTGGCTGTCAGCAGCCTGACACAGAAAGCGGCCAGCGACGATCTGTCCGCATATGCGCCGAAGCTGTTGAGATAGCTGAAGGTCATGATGCTGCCGAATACAGATGAGATCATCGACTCCGCGATCAAGATGCCCACATAGCACAAAATCGCCGTCAGCACTCTGTGTTTCGAAGCCAGCTGTCCCAATGAGATCGCCCCGAACAGTGTGGTCAGCGTCACAAAGGGCGTGATCAGAGAGGTAAACAGCACTTTCCAGAACCATATGCCGAAATCGATCCCCAGCTCCGCTCCCGCCAGCCAGAGCAGCTCTCCCATCCCGTCTCTGAATTCCTGCCAGAGTTCCGCCATGGTATACTGATCCGGCAAAACAGCCCACAGCATGGACATCCCCAGCAGGAACAGAGACAGGTACATGGAAAAAAAGATGATCAGCACCCACAGACCGCCCACCAGAATTTTGCTGACCAGGATCTCATGCTTTGTCACCGGCAATGTGTGGAGCAGATATCCCTCGTCTGTGTACATGGTTTTATAGAAACGGACTCCCACATATATCACGATGCCGGAATTTATCACCACCAGCAGCACCGCATACAAAAGCAGCGTAAAGGCTCCGAAGATATCCTGCCAGCCAAAGCTGCTCCTGCCGTTTCCCAGGGACCTCCACATGGGCGTCTGGAACGCCAGCCAGCCGAAAAAGGTAACCAGAACCATGGCCCCCAGCATCAGGCATCCCACCTTGTAAACACTCTTCCATTCATGCTTGATCAGCCTTCCTAACATGCGAACACCTCCCTGAAATACGCATCCACGGATTTCCCGTGCTGCTGTCTGATGTTATCCGCGGAATTATAGAGCACCAGATAACCGTAACGCATAAAGATCACCTCGTCCAGCACCTGTTCGATATCCCCGATCAGGTGGGTGGAGATCAGCACAGATGCCGACGGATTGTAATTATTCACAATGGTGCGCAGGATATAATCCCTGGCCGCCGGGTCCACCCCCGCAATGGGTTCATCCAGAATATAGAGATCCGCCCTCCTGCTCATGACCAGGATCAGCTGCACCTTCTCCTTCGTTCCTTTGGACAGAGTGCCCATCCTGGCCGTGGGCTCTATCCCCAGGCTCTGCAGCATTCCCAAAGCCCTTTCCCGGGAAAAATCCGCGTAAAAATCACAAAAATAATCCATTATATCGTTAACCTTCTGATTCCCTGCCAGATAGGTCCTGTCAGGAAGATATGCCACCCTGGCCTTGGTCGCCACGCCCGGCTCCTGACCCCCTATGCGGATACTTCCCCTGGTAGGGGTCAGCAGCCCGTTCAGCATCTTGATCAGAGTGGTCTTGCCGCTGCCGTTGGGCCCCAGCAGACCGATGATCTTGCCCCCGGGCAGCTTCAGGCTGATATTATTTACCGCTATATGCCGTTCATCGTAAGCTTTCGTCAGTCCCACGATTTCTACCAGTTCGCTCATTTTATACCTCCTCCATTACCTCCCCGCATCAGACTGCGGATATATCCAGTATACTATTAATACGTGGGGATTTCAAGAAAAATCGATGTTCCCCGGATTTTGCAGATTTTGGGTTTTCTCCGGGACAAGAGGTCGGACAACGTAACTTTTTTATCAAAAATGCATATATTACCATGACGAAGCAATTGCACCCTATGCGTGCCTGAGGATATTATGCCTGATACAAATACAACAACCACACAGGAGCCGGCGGCAGCTGCCCCATCCTACACCGGCAGCATCAAGATCAGCGTGGTCTCTTCCGTTGGGCTCATTCCCGTGGAAAATGCCACCGTCGTCATATCCTACACCGGGGATCCGGGCGAACCCCTGATGGTGCTTACCACCGACATTTCCGGACAGACTCCCGTGACAGAGCTTCCGGCGCCGCCTCTGGCCCTGTCCCTGCAGCCGGAAAATGAACAGCAGCCCTATTCCGAATATAACATCGAGGTCACCGCGGAAGGATATGAGCCGGTGCTGGTGTCCGGTTCCGAGATCCTTGCAGATGAGCTTTCCCTCCAGCCTATCCGGATGAATCCGCTGGCTGCCACTGAGGAAGGAGAAAAGACCGTCATTATTCCCGCCCATACCCTGTTCGGTGATTTTCCTCCCAAAATACCGGAAGATGAAATCAAGCCCATGCCCGAAAGCGGTGAGATCGTCTTAAGCCGTGTGGTGATCCCCGAGTATATCATCGTCCACGACGGGGTTCCCAGCGACTCCACCGCCCGTAATTACTGGGTACGGTACAAGGATTATATTAAGAACGTGGCTTCCTGCGAGATTTATTCCACCTGGCCGGAAAATGCGATCTATGCCAATATCCTGGTGATCATGTCCTTTACCCTGAACCGGGTGTATACGGAATGGTATCGGAATCAGGGCTATAATTTTACCATCACCTCTTCCACTGCCTATGACCAGAAATGGGTATACGGACGGAATATCTTCGAAAACATTGATTTCCTGGTGGATACCATATTCGCGAATTACCTGTCCAGGCCAGGCGTACGCCAGCCTGTTTTTACCTCTTACTGCGACGGAAAAAGGGTAACCTGCGCAGGCTTAAGCCAGTGGGGCTCCATGTATCTGGCGGAACAGGGCTATTCCGCCATTGAGATCATACGTTATTATTACGGAAATGATATGTATATCAATACCGCCGAAATCATCTCCGGGGTTCCTTCTTCCTGGCCGGGATACGATTTAAGCCTGGGTTCATCGGGCGAAAAAGTGCGGCAGCTCCAGACCCAGTTAAACCGGATCGCGAGAAATTATCCGGCCATTCCCACAGTGACGGCGGACGGCATCTACGGGCCTGCAACCGCCAATGCGGTCCGTACTTTCCAGGGCATATTCAACCTGCCCCAGACCGGCATTACGGACTATCCTACCTGGTATGAAGTGTCGGAGATCTATGTGGGCGTATCCAGGATTTCGGAGCCGGGAGGATGAAAGAAGACGATACAGTTTCACAGCCAGACCGCGGAAAAAGCGCCTGGCGCACAGGATATGGCATTGGGGGCAGAACTGCCATATCCTGCAATGCCCCCATAATTCATCCTGTCAAACCCACTGTCACTCTACTTTTACAGTGCTGGTAATGCCGTCCCTGCCCCGGGATTTGGTGACAATGATCTTCCTGTCGATCCTTTCCTTCAGCTCCGATACATGGGATATGATCCCCACAAGGCGTTTTCCTTCCGTGAGCCGCGTCAGCGCTTTCATGGCCTGGTTCAGGGCATCCTCGTCCAGGGAGCCGAAGCCCTCGTCCACGAACATGGAGTCCATCTGGATACCGCCCGCACAGGACTGGATCTCGTCCGCCAGCCCCAGGGCAAGGGACAGGGAGGCCTGGAAGGATTCGCCGCCGGAAAGGGTTTTCACGCTTCGTTCCGTGGCATTATAATGGTCTATGACGCTCAGTTCCAGGCCCATCTTGGCCCTGAGGCTGTCTCCCTCTTCCGCGCGCTTCAGCTCATACTGTCCGCCGCTCATGGTGAGCAGGCGGAGATTGGCTCTTCTGATGATACGGTCGAAATACGTCATCTGTATGTAAGTTTCCAGTTCAATCTTCTGTTTCCCTTTCAGTCCGCCGTTCGCGGTGTCGGACAGGGCTTTCATCCATATATATTTTTTCTCTACTCCGTCGATGCTTTCCTGCCTGTCCCTGACCTTTGACAGGATATCCCGGTTCTGTAAGAGCGCCCTGTTCTTTCCGTCCCGCCTGACGCTGAGCTGTTTCTTCTCCTCCTGCCGCCGGACCTTCCTGGCCAGTACTTCCTCTTCCTCCGCACTTCCCGCCTCGCCGGCGCTGGCAAGCTGCTTCTGAAGCGTCTCCGCCGCCGATGACAGGCGCTGATTTTGTGTACGGCATTCCTCGTATCTTTCTTCGGCGGACTGTAATGCGGCTTCCAGGGAATCTTTGCGGGTTTGAAGTCCTGCGATCTTCTTCTCACAGTCCTCCTTTGTCCCCTCACCCAGTTGCCCGACAAGCCCGTCCATCTTCTCCGCCCTGGCTTTCAGTTCCTCTTCTTTCCTTGCAATGGCCAGTTCCGCTTTCCGGATTTCCTCTTCCAGTTTTTCGATTCGCTCCTGCGTTTCCGGAATCAGCGCTTCCAGTTCCTGGCGCATCCGCAGCGCTTCCCGGTTCCGTTTCAGCTCCGCTTCCAGGTATGTCAGCTCTTCTTCCAGCTTTTTTTCCGTGTCCAGAATAAGCTCTCTCAGGGTTCCGTCCTCCCCCAGCATCTCCTGGGCAGGCAAAGAGCCGTTCTCTCCGGATACGGTTCCCGCATACGCTTTCTCCAACCCTGTTCCCGATTCCGCGGTTTTCCGCTCCGCATCGGATGCCGGGACCTGAGGCATGTCCTCTGTGCCGCATTCCTCTGCGGGAAGCGGCTCCTGCACCCTCCTGTAATATGCCCTCAGGCTCTCCTGCAGCTGCCCTGCTTTTTCCGCCCGCCTGCTCCTGATCGCGCTCAGCCGCTTCTCCAAATCGTTCAGCAAATCCTTTATCTGAAGAAGCTCTTTCTCCTTACGAAGTCTGTCCGCCTTCGCCTGTTCCCGGAACCCGATCTCCTCTCTGATCTCTTTCTGCCAGATATCCAAATCCTTCAGGTGGTTTCGAACGTACGGAATGACCGCAGACTGCTCTTGGAATTTGCATTTTTCCATGTCAAGTATGACAGATTTTAATTCTGATACCGTCCCATGATCAAAAATTCCGGAACTGGTTTTCCTGATTTCCGCCTGCTTTTTCAGCTGCAGATCAGTTTCCTCCAAAAGCTGAACCGCGGCTTCATATTCCCTGCTCAAATGCTTTCCCGCGGTGGACTCCTGGCCCTTACGCTGCGCCAGATGCTCCCTCTGACCTGTTATTTCATTCTCCAGGTTTCGCTTTTCCATTTCCGCATTTACGGAATTCTCTTCCAGTATATCCAGCTGTCTGCATCCTGCCTGAGCCTTACGGAGTGCCTCCATGGCCTGATTCTCGGCTTCCTGCAGGTACCCGGAGATTTTTTTCGAGATATCCGTATCAATATCCCGGCTTTCCGGCAGTTCCTCCGACAAATATTCCTGTAAATTTGCCGATAGTCCTTCCGCAAATACCTCAGGCAGATCCAGCTCCCAGATCAGTTTCTTCCACTGCTTCCGCCGTTCCTTAAGCTGTCCTTCCGCCGTGTAGAAGTCCTGTCTTGCCTGCTGCTGTATCTCATCCAGTTCTTTCCGGCGAGCCTCCGCTTCTTTCATCAGGGCATCCAGTTTCTTTTTCCGAAGGCACGCCCTCTCCGCCTCATTCAGTTCCAGCTCCAGCCGCTTTTCTTTCCCGCTTATCCAATGCCCTGCTTCTGACAGGTTCTCCCGCAGTGCTTCTGGTGTCAGCTGTTCCCGCGCCTGTCCGCTCTCCCCTGAAATCATTTCCGGGATTTTCCCGGCATTTCCGGAACCCGCCGGCTCAACGGCACTTTCCGCGTTTCCGGAACCTGCCGGCTCAACGGCATTTTCCATATACCCGGACGCTTCTTTTCCCTTATCGGTTTCCGTATTTACAGAAGACAGGCTTTCAAGGAATTCCGCCGCCCGCATGTCTATTTCACGCCACTGCTCTTCAAGACGCTCTCTCAGATTTCCCGCATTGGTGCTGAGACGTGCGGTCTCCTCCTCGGCTTCCGTGAGCTGCTGCTTTTTCCTTTCCAGTTCCTCCTTCTCCGGCACATGCTCCTGAACCTGTGCCGGAAGGGGATGATGCAGGGAACCGCAGACGGGACATGCCTCCCCCTCCTTCAGCTGCCTAGCCAGGAATCCCGCCTGGGCATCCAGAAAGCGCTTTTCCAGCTTCCGGTAAGCATCTCCTAACTTTTCTTTTTCTTCCGAAGCGTTTCTGTAATCCTGCCTGAGGGTGTCAAGCTTATACCGGCTTTCCTCCCAGCGGTTCACATCCTGAAGCAAACCTGACCGTACTTTCTCCGCCTCCCCGGTTTTCTCTTTCTGCCTTGCCAGCATCAGCCTGTCCGCCTCGGAATCTTTCACCTGCTCCCATTCCTCCGCATAGGCCTTCACCGTCTCCCTATGCTTTTCGGAATCCGAAGCATGGGTTTCATAGGACTTCTGCAGTTCGTCTGCGCGCTCCCCGGAAGCTTTCAGGTTCCGTGCCAGCTCCTGAAAACGTTTCAGACACTCCCCTGCTTCTTCCGCCCGGTGGCGGCATCCGATCTCGTTCTCACGGATGCCCTTGAGTTCCTCCAGTTCCTTTTTCCGCGCCGCTTCTTCCTCCTGTGCCTTATCCGCGCGGGCCGTCAATCTCTCCAGAGCAGCCGCCGAACGTTTTCTCTCCTCCACGGCCTCATTTAATGCTCCCTCCAGCTCCTCAAGTTTTTCTGCCTGTTCTTTTAGCCTGTTTCCTGCTTTCTCCGCGGTAAAAAGCATTTCGTCACGGTTGGCAAGCACTTCTTCCTTCTTCCTGCATTCTTCGATAGAAGCCGTCAAATTATTTTCCTTTTTTCGGTTTTCCGACAACTTTCTCTCCGCAGCTGTCTGTTCTCTGATTTCTTGTTCCCATCCCACGGACTGCTGATACAGGTTTTGTTTCTGCTGTAACGTATTCTTCTTCCGGTTTTCCAGGCGCTCCCTTTCCTGCCCTGCCTTTTCCAGGGATTTATAGCGCTCCTGCTGTTCCTGCAGCGTCTCTCCGCAGACCTGCTTCTGGCTGACGAATGCTTCCTTCTGCGCTCTTTCCTTTATAATTGCCTGCCTGTCCGTCTGCTGTGCTTCTCTTTCCGCCTCCAGGCTGTCAAAGAGCTCCAGATTCTTCCTTTCCTGCTGAATCCGTACTTCCAGCTGGCTGCACTCGCCGCCCGCCTGCCTGGCCTCCCTGCGCAGTTCTTCCCTCCGTAACAGTTCCGGTCTCAATTTTTCCATCTGTTCCCGGATTTCTGAAAGTTCCTCTTTCCGCTTCTTCACATGCCCGATGCTGCCAAGGAGCTGTTCTTCCTTCCGGATTTTTTCATCCAAACTGTCCAGTTCGGCGTCCATTGCATCCAGTACCGACGCATCCACCCTGCACAATTCTTCCAGCAGCTCCAGCCCTTCGCCGACCCGACCGTCAAATTTCTCCCGCTGCAGTTCCCTAAGCTTCATGGCCGGGCGCACCTCCTCCGCATCCTGATATACAATGCCGTCCATGTACTGGCTGATACTGCGCTTCATTTCATGATATTCCTGCTCCTGCTGCCTGACTTCCGCCTTCAGCTGCTCCTGGACCCTCTGGTAAAGAGCGGTATTGAATATCTGCCGGAATATGTTGCTGCGTTCCTTTGTGTCCGCCAGCAACAGCTTCTGGAAATCCCCCTGGGCAATCATGGCTATCTGGGAAAACTGCTTGCGATCCAGTCCCACAAGCTCCGTCACCGCCCTGTTCACATCCGAGATCTTCGTCACAGGCGGCCTGCCGTCCGGATAAATCAGCTCCGCTTCCGCTTTTCTGAGCGTATAGCCTGTTCCCCTCTTCTTCGGCTGCATATATTCTGGATTCCGCGTTACTCTGTACTGTTTTCCGTGATAAGAAAAAGTGTACTCCACATAAGTCGGCACACCGTCCCCCGCGTATTTGCTGCGGAACATATCCGAGGTCCGCACCCCGCCGCTGGCTTCCCCATAGAGAGCAAACGTAATCGCGTCAAAAATAGTGGTCTTTCCCGCTCCCGTATCCCCGGTAATCAGGTACAGGCCGCTCTCCCCGAAACATTCAAAATCGATTTCCGTCCTGTCCGCGTATGGCCCGAAGGCACTCATAATCAATTTAACCGGTTTCATCTAACCCTCCCGTAAAGATTCCCTTCATTCCCTCACACTTCCCGGCGCAGCCGCTCAATCACATTCTTCACAAAAGCCGCCTGCTCCCCGCTCATTGGCTGATTATTCTGAAGATCGTAGAATTCCCCGAAAAGCTCCAGCTCCGACTTCCGTTCCACCGCCTCCGCCGCCTCTATGCTGTTCTCCTGCCTGGTGCGGCGGTTATCATAGGACAGGCGCATCAGATTCGGATAAATAATACGCAGCTTCTGCAGGCCGTCCGGTATATCTTCTTCGTCGGTCAATGTCACCTGGACATAATCCTCCCTGTCAAAATCCTGGTAAAAAGACCTGGCCGTCACTTCCAGGTAAGTGCCTCTGATTTTCCGCATATCCCGCAAGGGCGTCAGCGGCACCGTGGAAATCTCCATGCTCCCCTTCTCCCTCATCTCCAGAACCGTGACGGATTTTACCTGCTCCGCCTCGGAAAAGGAATACTTCAAAGGCGTACCGCAATAGCGGACACTCTCCCGCTTTACGGACTGGGGGCTGTGAATGTGTCCCAGCGCCACATAGTCAAAAGCGTCAAATACCTCAGCGTCCACATTGTCCAGGCCGCCCACCGCCACATCCTCCGAATCGCAGCGCCCCGCTCCTGTGACGAACTGGTGGGCCACAAGGATATTGCGCTTCGCGGGCTCGAGTTTCATAAGACTAACAGCCGCTTTTACCGCATCCTGACAGGTTTCCGGAAGGGGAATTTCCCGACGGGCTTCCGCCTCTGCCACCCCCTCCGACACCGATATATCCTGGCAGGTTTCCGGCCCTGCGGAACATTCCGGCGCCAACGCTGCCTGACGGTTTTCCGTTCCTGCGGAGCGCTCCATAGCATGGCGCACTGTGGCGGGCTTCACAAAAGGAAGCAGATAGACAAAAATCTCCCCATATTCATCCGTCAGAGGAATTCCTGTCACTTCTCCCCCGTACACCGGGGACATATGTACCCCCCGTCCGCTCATCAGCTGTGCTCCAAAGGCAATCCGTTCCGGCGAGTCATGATTCCCGCTGACCACAAACACACTCTTTCCCCTGTCCGCAAGCGCTGTCAGGAAGGAATCGAATATCTGTACCGCCTCCGCGGACGGCACCGGCTTGTCATATACATCCCCGGCAATGAGAACCGCTTCCGCCTGTTCCCGCTCCGCGATGCCCAGTATCTGTCTTAAAATATGTTTCTGATCCTCGATCATGGAAAATTCATTGACGCGCTTTCCGATATGCAGATCCGATATGTGCAGAATTTTCATAGATATCCCCCGTTTCTCGAACATAATGTCCGCGAATTACATGGCTCCCGCATGCGTTACTCTCTGGCCGATCTCAATGGCAAATGTAATCAGCATCTCAATATTCTTTGACCAGATCCGTAATTGCGTACTTATACTTGAATGCTTCCAGCTCCTCGTCGTTCTGGATGAAGCACTCCTCCTTAAATTCACCTGTATGTATATTCTTAAAACCCGCAACCCTTTCCCCGTTGCAGATACTGCATCTCAATACAGGCCTCCAGTTTTCCTTATCGTAATCCATCTGTTGTATCCTCTTTTTCCTAAACATCTCTCTCCTGTTCCCGCTGTTCATCCGCCGGACCTGAAAATATCGTTATCATTCCGCCTTCAAAAACCACGTTTTCAGATTTCCTTTACATAGGAATTGTTGGAAAATATACTGCGCACCGGTTATACTCGTGAGCGCTTTCCTTTGCAATTAACAGAATAGCATTTCCATAAATGCTTTGTCAAGGAACATAAAAACGATGGTAGTGTCAATTTACTTTAGGAATTTCCGGCTTGTATACTTTTTGCCCGGTCACAGGGTCTATCTTTCCAATGGGCCTACGTTTCTGGCGTGGCTGCCCGTTTTCGTTACGGTAGCCTTCTGCAAGGTATATGTACTGATTCCTGCCGACTTTTGGGATAACCTCGTAGCTCATTTGTACCTCCCGATAATGATGTTGTTATATTATTATAACAACATTCGAAGAGAAATATAAGTCGTATTTGTTGTCTTTATTGAAAAAAACGGCATATTTCCGGGGACTTTTCAGGTACGACCAACAAGGTTGGGGGTGTTATAGTTTTTTCCGGGAGCTTAGGTTAATATGTTTTCGTCTTCATTTGGAGAAATTTCCTAATTACATAAGAAAAAGGCAACTATCCGTTAAGTGATGGTTGCCCAATAGAAAACTGCAAAAATTCAAGCGAAGTAAATAGTTAATTTTTACCTTTTTGGTCATTTACCATTGCAATAATATTCATAGCGGGTAACACAATAGGAGGCATTCCGGGCTGTGTTGTAATAATAGATATATAGCTTCTAATGTAAGGAAAAATAATTGCAATCGTATTTTTTTCAAGCATATCCATGTTCTTTTGTTGTGTGCGAAATATTGCTTTTCCTCTTACATTAACATATACATTTTCGTTTTCATCTGAAACAGTTGTATTTAATACAATTTCATACTCATCTTCTCCAATGTTTTCAACACTGTGCTCTACACGAACCCCTAATTCTAATTCATCCAATGAAAAATCTTTTTTTCTGAACGTACTCTCTGTAATTTCAATTTTTTCTAAAATAAGAGGGCTTTCGTAAGCAGACCTGACTTTCATAATCCTCTCCTAACATGCAATAGCAAAATCTTCCTGCAAATAATATGCTGATGATATGATATTTGCATCTAATTTTTCTCCAGAGTATCCAAAAAAAGCCTGACACGGTGCAAAAATACGACTAACATCTTCGCCAGTTACTGCATGAACACCGTTTCTATCCTTAATCATAGGTTCCTTTGCACTATCACTTAACTCAACATTGTACTTCTCACATAATGCAAAGAATAAATTTTTATCAAACATCATATCACCTCTTCTTCTTCATTATACACCATTTTTGTTGATTTAATGCATTCTTTTTTCGAAACACATATCTGCCGCTCATTAAATCTGATATTAATAATTTTCATTATCTGTCTTTGTTTCTTTAATTCTTCGGAAGTTCTCCTTGTTGTATAACCTGCAACATCCTTTTGGAAAGTTCCTATTACGACAGATATTCCTTTTTTCTGTTTATAATAATCAAAAAAAATTGCGCGGAATTTATCTTCTTCAAATATAGGCATATTTCCAGGACATTCTTTTTGTATTTCATCCAATGTGCTTATGGTTTCTGTTAAAAAACAATCATACTGGCTATTATCATCAAGATTGAGAACTTCATCATCAGCAGCCTCTATAAGCGACTGAAAAATCACACCTCCACAATTACCATTTTGTGACGAACTGTTTGATGCCCACCATTGTGCTCTTTCATAATCATCGAAAAAATATACACCCTGACCTAACCAATGGTCACTTCGATACTTACATTTAGTGGGATCTAATCCATCCTTCTCTATACTATATCGGTGCTTAGTACAGGTTCCATGATACCCCAATTCTTTCATTGTCCACTCTTCCTAAGCAATTTACGGCTTTTTACAATTTCTTCATTCCATGAATTTTGTATAGATTGATGGTTTAAGTATATCATTTCTGTTCAATAAAATCAATATATTATATTTTTGTTTGTATCAAGTTTGTATCGGTTTGTATCAAACTCATCACGCATTTAATTGCCGCTTTCAGCTCCGGATTGTCGCGATGCGTTCACTCGTTATATTCTGCAGACGGCAATTATTTGCGTTTGTGGGTATAACTTTACACTATTAAAAGCGAACGTCCTTTTCTTCATACCAGCCGCAAAAACTCACTCACCACCCTGGTCATATAGCGGTTCCTTTTGCAGAAAAAGTTTACATTCCGGACGGCATCCGGGTACCCCAGTTTATAGAAGACAAGGCTGCCGTCATCCGGCATATGACGGATCAGCACATCCCCGTTAAAGGAAATCCCCATGCCGTACCGTGACAGATTGTATGCCGTAATCTGCTGGGCCAGCTCCAGTCTGACCTTCGGAAAGAAATGCCCGCTGTCCCTGCATATCTTCTCCGCCCGGATCCGTGTGTCATTCCCTCCCTTCAGAAGAAGGAAAGGGTCTCCCCGGAACACCTCCAGCGGCACGGACGGAACCGCGGAATCCAGGTGCCTGTCCGCCTTCACATCGGAAATGGCAAGCGCATATTCCTTCACCTTCTCATTGGATCCGAAATGCCTGGGCACCACTAAAAGCAGATGCTCCTCACAAAAAAACGTCTCCTCATATACGGAAGCATCCATTGTCTGATTGTCAATCATCAAATCCAGTGCCCCGGAAAAAAGCTTCTCCCCCAGTTCGGCAGTGGGCCCTTCCACCAGATCTACATGAATCATGGGAAAACTCTCCGTAAAGCGGGACAGCAGAGGCGGCAGCACATAGGACGCGAACAGATTGGTGGCTCCTATGGCGATTCTGCCGCTTTTCAGCTCCTGCATATCCCTGACATAATTCTCAAATCCCTGCTCCACCTCCATAATGCTTTCTATGGAACGGATATATTCCCTGCCCAGCTCCGTCAGCCGGATGGGATTGGAGCTGCGGTCAAACACCGGAAATCCAATCTGAGTTTCCGCCTTCTTCACTGCCGCGCTCAAAGACGGCTGACTGATATACAGATTTTTTGCCGCCCTGGAAAAGCTCATTTCCTTGTATACTTCGTAGACATAATTCATTCCCTGAAACATTTTCCTCTATCCCCGCTCCCGTCCGCTGTACCTGGCTTTCAACATCGGCACAGACATCCGCATTCGTGCCGTCATGCCGCCGCAATTTCCCGTGCCGCCATATAGCCTGTAATCTATATGAATTATATTCTTATAAATATTTGAAAATATTGTACCCCCGATATATAGTTAAGTCAAGCCATACAGAATCAGTTCAGATGTTTGTCACACGCCCTTCGCGTGACAAACCCGGGATGCAGGCGCCAAAACCGGCTGCGCTCACCCGTTTTGTGTGCAAACATACCTGCCCCCCTGTAACCGGCCGGATTACGAATAACGAAAACGGAGAGAAAACATGAACCCAAATGAAACAAGAAAGTACCGGATAGAGCACGACTCCATCGGTGAAAAAGAAGTCCCTGAAGATGCCTACTACGGTGTACAGACCCTTCGCGCCTACGAAAACTTTTACATTACAGGGCTGAAAATGCACAAGGAAATGATTAACAGCGTAGCCCAGATCAAAAAGGCGGCTGCCATCACAAACTTTGAGGTAGGCGAGCTGGATAAAAAACGCGCCGATGCCATCGTAAAGGCCTGCGATGAGATTATCGCCGGCAAGCTGCACAGCCAGTTTATCGTAGATCCCATCCAGGGCGGCGCCGGCACCTCCCTGAACATGAACGCCAATGAAGTAATCGCCAACCGCGCCATTGAGATTCTGGGCGGCAAAAAGGGCGATTACTCAATTGTAAACCCCAATGACCATGTGAATTTCGGCCAGTCCACCAACGATGTGTTCCCCTCCTGCGGCAAAATGGCGGCATTGAAGCTGATCGATGATGCCCAGGAGCAGCTGAAGCGCCTGGAGGAGGCTCTGCTGCAGAAATCCGAGGAATTTGATTCCGTCATCAAAATGGGCAGAACCCAGCTGCAGGATGCCGTTCCCATCCGCCTGGGGCAGGAATTTCACGCCTATGCATCCGCCATCAGCCGTGATATCAAGCGCTTTGACACTGCCAAGGAGGAAATCAAGAGCCTGAACATGGGCGGCACAGCCATCGGGACAGGCCTGAACGCTGACGTACAGTATTTCCGCCGTGTAGTCAAAAATATGGCAAAGCTTACCGGCCAGGACCTGGTGCAGTCCTACGACATGATCGACGCCACCCAGAATCTGGACAGCTACGCCGTAGTATCCGGCATCACGAAAAACTGCGCGGTGAACCTGTCAAAGATGTCCAACGACCTGCGCCTGATGTCCTCCGGCCCCAAGACAGGCTTCGGGGAAATCAATCTGCCCGCAAAGCAGAACGGATCCTCCATCATGCCCGGCAAGGTGAACCCGGTTATTCCGGAGGTGGTCAACCAGGTATGCTTTAACATCATCGGCAACGACGTGACCATCACCATGGCTGCGGAAGCCGGACAGCTGGAGCTGAACGCTTTCGAGCCCATTATCTTCTACAAGCTGTTCCAGTCCATCGAGACGCTGGCCTTCGCCGTGAAGACCCTGGTGGACAACTGTATCGTGGGCATCACCGCCAACGTGGAGCACTGCCGCTGGCTGGTGGAGAACAGCGTAGGCATCATTACCGCCATCTGCCCTTACGTAGGCTATGAGAAAGCCGCTGAAATCGCAAAAGAGGCCCTGAAAACCAACCAGCCCGTGCGGAAGCTGATTCTGGAGAAAGGCATCATGGACGAGGAACATCTGAACAGCATATTAGACCCTTACCATATGACCGAGCCTGGTATCCCTGGCAAAGATCCCATGGATGCGCTGAAGTAGACGGACAGGCTACTGGCTGCCGTGAACAGTAACGGTTACTGGAGAAGGAATCTGGCCAGGGCAAAAAAACTTTGACACAATAACGAATTCATTATACAATGGATATACAGGCAAATGTCATTGTCGAACTGTCAGGAATCGTACTGACGCCTCCTTAGGAAGTGCCGGAAAATAACTGCCGCGGCACTTCCTTAATATACCAACACAGAAAGAAGGTATCCCATATGAATTATTATGAAGAAGCACTGAAAATGCATGAGGAGAACAAGGGAAAAATTGCGGTAAGCAGCAAGGTAAAGCTGGAGAACCGTGACGACTTAAGCACCGCCTACACCCCCGGCGTTGCGGAGCCCTGCAGGGAGATCGCAAAGGACAGGAAGAATGTCTTCAAATACACCGCCAAGAGCAACCTGGTAGCCGTGGTATCCGACGGAACCGCAGTGCTTGGGCTGGGCGATATCGGGCCTGAAGCCGCTATCCCCGTAATGGAGGGAAAATCCATCCTGTTCAAGCAGTTCGGCAATGTGGACGCATTCCCCATCTGCCTGGATACCAAAGATCCGGAAGAAATCATCAAGGCAGTGAAGCAGCTGGCCCCTGTATTCGGCGGCATCAACCTGGAGGATATCTCCGCCCCGAAGTGCTTTGACATCGAGCAGCGCCTGGAGGCAGAGCTGGATATCCCCGTATTCCATGACGATCAGCACGGTACGGCCATCGTAGTGACCGCCGCCCTGCTGAATGCCCTGAAGGTAACGGGCAAAAAGATTGACGAAATCCATGTAGTCTTAAACGGCCCCGGCTCCGCCGGAACCGCCATCATTAAGATGATGCTGACCGCTGGCGTAAAGCATATCATTGCCTGCGACACAAAGGGAATCCTCTATAAAGACAGGCCTGCAGGCATCACCGGCCATAAGAAGATGCTCTGCGAAATCACCAACCTGGAGGACAGGAGAGGCGGTCTTGCCGAGGCTGTGAAGGGTGCCGACGTATTTATCGGCGTCTCCGTGGCAGGCGTGCTGACACCGGAAATGATCGGCACCATGAACTCTGACCCTGTTGTATTCGCCATGGCCAACCCTGTGCCGGAGATCATGTATGATGAAGCTATGGCCGCGGGCGTAAAGGTGATGGGTACCGGACGCTCCGACTTCCCCAACCAGATCAACAATGTGCTGGCATTCCCCGGCATCTTCCGCGGCGCACTGGATGCAGGCGCAAGGGATATCAACGATAAGATGAAGCTGGCTGCGGCATATGCCATCGCCGAGCTGGTAGAGCCGGAGAAGCTCTGCCCGGAATACATTATCCCCTCTGCCTTTGACCCCAGGGTGGCAAAGCATGTGGCGGAATGCGTGGCGAAGGCTGCCGTGGAATCGGGTGCTGTCAGGAAATAAGAAAGTATCTGCAATCTCTATACTCGTGACTGCTTTCCGTTGCCGCTCTTTTGTCCCGTGCCGCGGAAGCGCTCACTCGTTATACATTTACATTGGAAAATGTTTCTGAGCGCGGGTATATACTGCAGGCCGCCAGGATTTACAGTGATGCCTCAGGGAAAGTACCTGGCTGGCGGTCTGCAGTCGGGTTGTACTGCAAATTCAATCGGCGCGCAGTATAAAATACAGAGCCGGCGGGAAATGGCATATATACGGCCATTTCCCGCCGGCCCCTTTTAAGGGAGTCTCCTGTCATTTCCGGAAAAATTCCGATTACATAAATCGAAATCCGTCTCAGGGTAACAGCCTTTCCATATCACTGCCCTCCCAGGATATGCCGCGCCACATACACGCCGCTGGCGGAAGCATGGGACAGCGAATGAGTCACTCCGCTGCCGTCGCCGATGATGTACATGCCCCTGTGTCTGCACTCCAGGTTTTCATCCAGCTCCACTTCCATATTGTAGAATTTCACTTCCACGCCGTAGAGCAGCGTATCGTCATTGGCCGTGCCGGGAGCAATCTTATCCAATGCGTATATCATCTCCATGATTCCGTCCAGAATGCGCTTGGGCAGCACCAGGCTCAAATCCCCGGGCGTTGCCGCCAGGGTAGGCACCACCAGCCCTTCCTCAATCCGCTTCACATTGCTGCGGCGGCCTCTCACCAGGTCTCCGAAGCGCTGTACGATGACGCCTCCCCCCAACATGTTGGACAGCCTGGCAATGCTCTCCCCGTAGCCATTGCTGTCCTCAAAAGGCTCCGAAAAGTGCTTCGCCACCAGCAGGGCAAAATTCGTATTTTCCGTCCGTTTATCCGGACTTTCAAAGCTGTGCCCGTTTACCGTGACGATGCCGTTGGTATTCTCGTTTACCACGATGCCGTAGGGGTTCATGCAGAAAGTCCGCACCCTGTCCTCAAACTTGGAAGTTCTGTATACGATCTTGCTCTCATACAGCTCGTCCGTCAGATGCGAAAAAATCACCGCAGGCAGTTCCACCCGCACACCGATGTCCACCCGGTTGGATTTGGTGGGAATCGCAAGCTCACCGCAGATTTTTTCCATCCACTTGCTGCCGCTGCGCCCTACGGACACAATACATTTTTCACAGGTATAACCTGTCCCGCCGCACTGTACCGTATAACCGCCATCCGCCAGTTCAATTGTCGATACCGGGGTATCAAAATAAAAATCCACTTTCTCCTTCAGTTCCGCATACAGATTTTCCAGCACGATGAAATTGATATCCGTCCCCAGATGCCGCACCGAGGCGTCCAGCAGATTCAGCTGGTTCTGCAGGCACAGCTTCTTAAAATGTGTCCCGGCGGTGGAATACAGCTTTGTCCCCTCTCCGCCGTATTTCATATTGATGGTATCCACATATTCCATCAGCGCGGTGGCCTGTTTCTTCCCGATATACTCATGGAGAGTGCCCCCGAAATCATTGGTAATATTATATTTTCCGTCGGAAAATGCGCCGGCGCCCCCGAAGCCGCTCATAATGGAACAGGATTTGCAGCCAATACAGCTCTTCACCTTATCACCGTCAATGGGACAATGGCGCTTCTCCAGAGAATGTCCCGCTTCAAACACCGCTATCTTAAGCCCCGGCGCCTCCTTCGTCAGCTCATAGGCGGAAAAAATCCCTCCCGGACCCGCTCCTACTATGATAATGTCATATTGCATGGCAATCCCTCTCTTTCTGTCACAGGCTAATGCACGTATCTGATTCCCGATATATCTTTCCACTACAGATGTTTCAGACCGTACTTCTGTATTGACTCTGTTTCATTCTAACATAGCCTGCCGGATAAAGGCAAGCCAAAACTGAAAACCCGGCGGCACCGAGTGAACAGTAACATGACCTGCCACAACCACGTATTGACGTAACGGAAGAGAACCGAAAAGGGACAGCGGCTTATACCGCTGTCCCGTCATCCTCCCGGCCGTCCTGCGCCTGATTCTCCGGGGCTGCATCTTCCCCCTCTGAAACCAGCTTATTTCCGATGCTCGCCTCTTCGTCTTCTATCTCCTCCTGCAGCGCCTGAAGTCTGGTATCCTGGCTGATTGCCCGCATGATCAGGTTCAAATCCTCCGGCTTAAACATTCCGGCAGCCTTGGACAGAAGCCCGATGCTGTCTCTGTTCACTTTCAGATGCCCGCCGCCTGATAACGGGATATTCAGCACCTTTTCCTTATCCGTCATATCTCCCAGACAGATGCTGTTGGTCCTCTCGTCACACACGAAGCAGACGCCGTTATAAAGGATGACGCCGTCCTTCGCCAGACGTCCGTAAGGAACCTTGGGCGCCTCCACGAGATTTTCAATGGGATTCGGCTTTCCCGAGACAGCCGCCTGGTAGATCTTCTGCGCCTCCGACCTTTCCCCGGAAACCGCTCCGTCTCCTTCTTCCCCGGAAGCCTTCTCCTCCCGCTCTGCATCCGCCCTGTCCTGCAGCCTGCTGCCATTCTGCACCCAGACGCTGTTCCCATAGGATACAGCCTCCGAATTCATGTCCGAAAACCGTCTGTTCACACCCTGTGAAGTCCTTTTCTTCATTGCGGAATCCATTCCTGTAATACCTGCGCCAATCCTCACTTTTCCCTTTTTTTCCTTTCCGTCCTGATTATTTTCCATCTTGTTATTACATTTTTGCTTACTTCATCCTCTGAAATTATACCTGCTGAGATAGGAACTGGCAAGCCCGCCCGAGGCAGTGTATCGGCTGGATACGCTCTCCGCGCTTGCCCTGGCGTTGTCAGCCGCCCGGGAGGCAACCGCATTTACCCTTTTGGCAAAAATACTGGATGTTCCCAACAGCGTTTTCACTTTCTCCCCGTCTGCTTCCGCCAGTTTCTCTTTATTCAATGAAAGGCTGCCGTCTGTCCCTACCGTAATACCGATAGCTTCCAGCTCCCTCTTCTGGCCCATGACTGTCTCCTTCATGGACTGGCGGTAATAATCATTCAATACGCCTGAAGCCTGCCTCAAACATTTCAGCGTATCATTGAATTCCGTCACCACCTTCGACGCTGCATCCGTGAGTCTCTTTTCCCCGGCATCTGCCTTCTCAGCCAGAAGAGCCGTCTGTTCCACCAGTGAAGAAGATGCTTTCTGCAGTCTCTCGTAGCTGCCCCTGGCCAGCCTGGTGCTCTGGACACTGTTTGCATTCATCACATCCATCCAGGAGGAACCTGTCTGAATCCCGCTTCTTTTATTTCGCACCGAACTCAGCATGGAACTCCGCCTGGAAGACAGACCCGCCCTTCTTTTTGACATACTTACCACCTGTGTGGCAGCCCTTCTCATTCCTGTTCTGATTCTTATCATTTCATTCCCTTCTTTCCGTTTCTTTCTATTTCTTTCTAACTATGCAGTGGTTTCCCGTATTTCATTGTTCCTACACAAGCGCCGCCCCTTTCTTTCTCAGATATTCCGTATACGTTTTGACAAAATCGGAATACTTCTCCCGTGCCAGGTAAACTGTCTCACCATTCTGCAGCCGGACCGCCCCGTTCCCATAACCCGCCACGTAAGCCAGATTCACCAGATATCCTCTGTGACACCTGTAAAATTCTTTTCCAAGCTGCTCTTCCATATGTTTCATTGTGGCATAGACCGTGATATTTTCCTTCAGGGTATGGATCTCCACCTGCCGCTTCGCACTTTCCACATACAGAATATCCTTCTTCTGTACGGTAAAATTCCTGGTTTTTGTCTGGAAAAATAACTGTCCTCCCCTTGCGTTCTCCAGTCTGCGCACTTCCCTGCAGGCCCCCTGGAATACCTCGCAGAATTTTCCCTCATCCACCGGCTTCAGCAGATAATAGAAAGCCGACACTTCAAATGCCTCGGCGGCATATTCCTTCCGGGCCGTCACAAATATCAGTACTGTGTCTTCCCCGCTGATGCGAAGCGCCCTGGCCACTTCCATCCCCCGCATTCCCTCCATCTGAATATCCAGCAGAAGGATGTCAAAATGCCGCCCTGTCTCCAGAAACTGTCCCACCGAATGGAAACACATCACTTCGCAGTCCGGCTCCTGTCCCCGTATCAGCTGCCCCAGCAGCGCGCAGCTTTCTTTCTCCTCATCACAAATCGCAACCCTCATATCCCACCTCATGCTTTATTTCGGCCAATCTTTTCTCTCATATTTGGAAAATGTAACGAAACACACTCCGCAATGTAACGAATCGTTTATCCTGTCAGGAATTACTTTCGAATTGCCGGAAAAACATTTCCTCACTGACGTCCCGTCTCTCTGCACAAAAAAGGACAGCAAACACCTGTTCTCACATTTGTCTGCTGTCCTTAGCTTTGTACCTGTCCTTATACTATTATTTCGGCAGTCTTCCGGAAAAGTTTACGGTAAAACCCTGAAATCATCCGCTTCAGCAATATTTTTCCACAATCCTGTCCATCTCCGCCTTCGCTTTCTCCATGTCGCTGACCAGCTTGAACTGGGTGCGGCATCGGTCGAGATTCTGTCTCTGGCGATGAATTTTGAAATAGGTATCTCCGTTCAGATAATCCGCCAGGAAGCGCATCCCGCACTCGAAAGTCATCATTATCGCTCCCACCGGAAGCATTTTCTTCTCGTTCTCTGTCATAAGAGAACCGCATTCCCCAAGGAATCCCCTGGTATAGCATTCAAACAGTCCAAGGTCGAAATTCACCTTACTTAAGTCAGGCTCATCTTCTGCCGCATGGGTGGCTCCGAATCATATGCTGTCGCCGAAATCATTGACAGAAAGTCCCGGCATTACCGTATCCAGATCCACCACCGCAAGTGGCTGACCGCTCTCCCTGTCAAAGAGCACATTGTCCAGTTTCGTATCGTTATGGGTCACACGCAGTGGTAGCTCCCCACGCTCCTGCATATCCACCAGCACAGACGCAAATTCCCTTCTGCCGCGGACAAATGCAATCTCCCGCGCCACAGACGCCGCCCTGCCGCAGGCATTCCTCGCAACCGCCTCCTCAAAATCCAGGAAACGGGCTTTGGTATTATGGAAATTCGGGATGGATTCATACAGCGTATCAGCCGGGAAATCCGCCAGAAGCTTCTGGAAATGCCCGAACGCGCTGGCACTGGCCTGGAACTGCTGCCCGGTTTCACAGGTCTGCAAAGTCACCGCCCCTTTTATAAAGGTATAGACACGCCAGCATTCCCCGCCGTCCCAATACAAAGGCTTCCCCTCATCCGTCAAAATCACCCTGAGTGTCTCACGCTCATGGTCTCCGCCGGCCGCCGCGATTTACAGGCTCCCGCCACCAAGAAGTTCGATACAATAGATCTCACCTTTGGGTGGTTTCTATTTGCTTCTCGCAATTTGATGATAGTAAAATATAGCGTCGTCAACCTATGTGTTGCCACCTGGCGCATTCGGTTTCTCGTGGTGCTCCCGGCCCTGCGGAAGATTGAAACAAATTCTTTCGTCATCCCATTCGGGATGACCCTGTATCAAATCGCAAATCGGGGCAATGACTGTCTCTTCTTCCTCCAAAATGTCCGCAATCTCTTTCGGTGGCATGTTTTTGTGAATCTTCTTTCTCACCAGACTGATCAATTTCAGGAACTGGCCTTCTTCTATGCCTTCTTTCTTTCCTTCTTTCTTTCCTTCAGCCCGCTCATCCTCGAATGCCCTGATAATATTATACTTGAATGCCATGTCGTCCTCCCCGTTCCCTGCCCAGCTCAGGATTTCCTCCACCACAGCCTCCTTATTGCCGCAGACTGACAGCAGGATGTGCTTCACCCATCGGCGGAATTCTTCCGTTTCCTGGAGCCCCAGTTTTTCGACCCTGTTGTAGGCGGTGCGGATCGCCCCTGCCAGTTCCAGCTTTTTCCGGTATTTGTCGCAGTACATGATATTGTCCAGGACTGTATTGGTAGACAGGATATACTCTTCCTCCAGCTCGGACAGATCCACCAGGTAATATTTCAGGTCCAGGATGTAGTCCCCGAAGATATCCCCGCTGTTCTGGTACTCCTTCAGACTCCTGGCAGCCGTCCAGCTGTCCTGACCGTTGTAAAACAGGATGGGTACCATTGCCGGCAGACGGAACCCCGCCTGCTCCCGCACCCTCCTGTCCGTGTCCAGGAAGTATTTTACCAATGTGTTCACGACATATACCAGGATTCGGAAGATCATGGTGTAGTCCACATAGGACTGCAGTTCCTGGAGAATGAAGATGAAAGCCTCCCTGCCGTCCGGCATGCTGACACGGTAGAGCAGGTCGGCTTCCTTCCCTTCGTAGTCCCGTTCCAGCATCTCCTTATCGCAGAGGATCAGATCCGATTCCTTCAGTTCCATCGTCCAGTCCGCTTTCACGTACTTTTTGAGGAAATGCAGGAATTCGGAGGGCCTTGAAAGGCTCTTCTTGTAGCCCTTGTCGTGAGGTGTGCTCACGGTGGGCAGTTCCTGCGTCCGCTGGTTCTGGGGAGTTCCTGCGGTTTCGGGTATCGCGGTTTCCGGGGATGCTGCTGTGGTCTCTGGTGCTGCTTTCGTGATCGCTGTAGTCTCTGGTGCTGCTTCCCTGGATCCTGTGGTTCCAGGCACTGCGCTGCCCGTTTTTGGAGCTTTGCCGGATGCTTTTGTCGTTTCTCCTGCGCTGTTGGTTTCTGTCTTCTTCTTTTCTTCCATTCTCTTACCTTTCCTTTCTGATGGTGAGTTGCAGGAAAGGTAATGTCAATCTGCCCTTCCTGCTGCCGGTTATCGGTTCCGTGTTCTTTGGGATATAGGCTCCCGCCCAGCAAGAAGTTCAGTTCGATACAATAGGCTCCGCTCCGGGACGGCTTCTATTGTTAAGTAGTACAGAAAGGCCTGTGCGGCTTTTTGACTGATATTGGATTTGAATTCTTTGCCTGTATTCAGATTAACATATATGGTTTAAAAGTACAAGAAAAAAATGCTCCCTTCAGTTAGAAATCGGAGCCCCATCTGCCTACACACAGTTCAGCACTCCGCCTATCATATCGATTCCCGCCGCGTTCAGCTCCTTCACTGCCTCGTACACCGCTTCCACCGTCGCCATGTCCTCCCGCACCACCAGCAGCACCCCGTCCGCCACCTTCCCAATCTGCAGGATATCCGGATAAACCCGCACGGCAGGCGTGTCTATCAGAATAAGCCCGAAATCATCCGCCAGTTCCCGAATGGCCGCGGTCAACTCCCCTTCGGCGCGAAATATTTTCTGTTTTTCAAAACCGACGACAGTGTATATCCCATTGTCCAGCTTCTCCACAAATTTCCTCAGATTGCCGTCTCTGGGCTCCCTTATGTCCCCGTCGTATTCCTTATGACTTTTCGCATACTGATAGAGCGAGCCATGCCGGAAATCATAATCCAGAAGAAGGACTCTGCAGCCTGTTTCCCGCATGGAAAGCGCCAGATTGTACGCCACTGTAGTCTTTCCTTCGCCCGGATTGGCCGAGGTCACCGCTATTATTTTCTTATGCTGATACTCCAGTTCATGGCAAAGCACCGCAGCAAGGCGGTCATATGAAATGCGGCTTTTCTCCGCATCCCTGTAATCCCTGCTGTCCCTGTCCGGTTCTTCACCTGCCTCCCCGGTTCCGGCTGCGCCTCCCGTATCGGGAAAAACAGCGTCCAGATATGCCGCGGACTCCCCCTTATCCCTGGTCTTCCGCTTCGGAATCCTGCCAAGAAATTCCACGCCGCAGTCCTTCAGACTCCGCTCATCCCTTACTCTGGGATGCTGGATGCTGTATATAATACTGATAACGCAGATGACGGCAAATCCCCCTGCTATCCCCATCAGCGAACAGAGCGCCTGACTGCCTCCGCTTCTGCTCATGACAGCCTGTCCTGCCTCATCCACCACATTCACTGCCCCGATATCCAGCAATTCCAGCATCACGCCGGGAAGAACATCCATGAGGGAATCCAAAAGAATCCGCGCCTGTTCTGAATCTTCCCAGGAAAGGGAGATAATCAGGGCTGTCGTCTCATCCACCTGCGATACCTCAATCGAGGCTGCCAGAGCAGGAATCAGGCTTTCTGCCTCATCACCGGAAATGCCGCTCTCTTCCGCCACCCGGCCCAGCACCAGCTCCGTAGTCGCCAGAAACTGCACATAAGCCGACAGGTTCCGGGCTATGGTGAAATCCGCCGACCCAGGCACAGTATTTTCGTCCTGATACAGACCGGCAGGCGACTTTGCCGTCACAATCATAGATGCCGTTGTCACATAGGAAACGGGACGAACGGCCAAAGCCATAAATCCAAGTATCCCGCCAACCACCATAAGCAATATGGCAGGGACACGCAGTTCCCAGAGCGTCTGAAAGATGTCCGGGAGGGATATCTGTATTTCTTCTGTATCGTAAGCAGGCATCTTTCCTTCTCCTTGCAGCATATTCGCGCAGGTCTGTTCGATGTACAGTTATAATCCGTAATTGACCTGCTCCTATGATATCAAATACATTCTTATACATAAATACCCGTTTCATCGACAAATTTCGACAAATGGGAGCAAACAGCAAACCCGTTACATGTTAATTTCCGCTGATTTTACACCTTAAAAAGCTCGATTTGTGCAGCCTGCACAAATTGAG
>CAJUFB010000028.1 GCA_910585805.1 uncultured Acetatifactor sp. | reverse complement strand
CGATTTCCCTGGCCATCTGAAGCACGTCGCCTTTCATCATGTGCTTCAGCTCCAGTATGGTCTTTAAGAGTTCCTTATTCGGCTCCAGCTTCTGCAGTACCTCGGGGTCCGTGAGAAGTTCCGTCATGCCGTATTTTTCCAGGGCGTGGCGCTCCAGGACCTCCACCGTCTGCTTCGGGAACAGCTTCTTCACCTGGTGCAGCCAACTGGGCACGGTAAGCTGGGAGCCGTCGCTGCCGCCCTGTCTGTCTTTCCGGATTTCCTGTTCTTCCCCGTATTCTCTGGAATAGAGATAATCCAGTACGTTTTCCATATCCATGTAATTCAGACCGCCGCCGGAAAACGATATCTGCCCTGAGGCATATTTCCCCAGAACCAGCCTCCATCGATTTAAGATTTCCTGTTCGTCTGACATTTTGTTTATCCTCCTGCATAAACCAAATCCTGGTCCGAATTTTTAACTGCGTCCTCCATTATTCATCCGCTCCTTCACATAAGCATCCATCTCTTTCCCGTAAGCATACCAGTCCGGATAGACTTCCTTCCGTTCCATGATATCCTGTCTGCCCTTTCCGTGAAGTCCCGCTGCCGCAGCGGCAATCTTATCCGTCTCCCTGGGCGTGAAATAGGTAAATGCCATACGCAATTCCGGAAGCAGTTCCATGAATTCCTCCTCTGTCACCTGTCCGTAAAACGCATCCAGCATTTTAATAAAATCATCCCCGATAAATACCAGGTCCCTTGCCGTAAAGAACAGCCCCCGGAAAAACTGCGCCGTGGAAAAAAGCTGCTCCCGGGTTCCGTTTAAGTACCCTTTGCAGGCAGCCTCCACCTCCGCCGCCGTCCCTCTGCCGCTTCCATATAAGATGCCGTAGATGCAGCCGTTCAGGCCCGCGTGGATTTCCCCGTCCCGAATCATCTTTCCCAAAACATCGTAATAGTCTTCCCGCTCCTGGGCAAAGCGCTCGCCCTCCCGTCCGGTGACCTGATACAACAGCTTCAGGGCATTCATGCACCGGTTCAGGTCTTCATCCTTAATCTTCGTCATCGCGGGAAGAAGAGATATCATCTTCCTGCACCCGATATGAATCAGGCTGCCGAACTTCATTTCGGAACCGTACAGCCCGCCAAGCTCTTCCATCATCAGAAGGGATTTCAGGGCCTCCGCCAGAGAATAGAAATCGGTGTCCCCCAGCATCAGTTCATGCACCCTGTCGAAAACCGGCTGCATCTGCTCCCTCAGCCCCATCTCAAACACTTCTGTCAGAAGAACGGCGCTCTCCTTTGCCCCCAGTTCCTTCTTCAGGGCTTCCTTCACCAGGCTTACGGCCGCTTCCTCGATGGTGGCGCCATAGACGGACACCTCAATCAGAGCGGAATTCACCTGCACGCTCCATTTATATTTCCAGATTTCCCGCATGAGATTCCTGTCACGCTTCAGCTGAAGATTCGGCCCCTTCACTTTCCTGGCAAAAGCCGTCTTCAGATAAGCCATGCGGTTGAGGAACATACTGTAGAGTCTGTGCTTCGGATTTGAAAAAATCGACAGAGTAGCCTCCGCCTCCAGGGTGGAACCCGTTTTGATTCCGAATTTCCGGCACTGGTCCTCAAAATCATGGATAATGGGCGGCACATCCGCCTGACGGCACAGTGCCCCCACCGCATTCCCCGTCATGGCTTTCCGCAGGAAGCGCATGGGAGCGTCGGTGGCGATATTATATTCCCCTTTCACAAAAGAGGACAGCACCGCGTCCAACAACTCATATGCCCCGGGCTGGCGCTTGCCCCGGATGTCCGCAAGCCCTTTCGCCATGGCGCAGGCGCAGATTTCGTCGTAGGTGGAGAGATATCCCTCCTTCCGCCTAGTCTCCTTCCCGGCTGTGACTATCATATCCAAAACCGCATCATTGTACGGCGTTTCCGTCTCCTGCAGCCCGTCCCAGATCTTCTGGTAAAAGCCGGTAAACGGCATGCCGCTGGCGTATCCGTTGAGGGCGTCGGCGGCTTCCATGGACCAGGGCATAAGGTAGACGCCCTGGTCCTTTTCCGGGACTTTGTCCTTTTTGCCTCTCCCCTTCGCGGTTTCTTTCCTGGCAGCAGCTTTTGTTTTTCCTTCGGGCGCATCGCTGCCTTCCGCCGCTTTTTTCTCCTCCGCCGCTTCACCGCCGGCCAATACCGCTTCCGCATTCCCATCTGCTTTTACCCCGACAGTCGGCAATGCTTCTGCTCCCAGACCTGCGGCTTCCGTTTTCTCTGCATTCTCCGTCTTATGCTGTGCCAGAACTGCGGCAATGACTGCTTCTTCGTCTTCACCCTTCAGCAGCGCCTTCAGTCCCGGCGTATGGAACCCGCCGGTGACCGCCAGCACCGTTCCTTCCGTCCCCGCCAGCTTCGCCCCATACTCCTGAATCCGCTCCGCCATAAACCGCTCCCGGGCAAGGCACCCGTCCTCTTCCATGGATTCCCGGGGCGTGTTTTTCCTGGCAAGCGCGCAATAGGTCAGCAGATTGCCGAACCATTTATCATCGGTCTCTTCAAGCCCGTTTAATTCGAAATATTTCTCCCAGAATTCATCAAAGCTGCGCAGCCCTGTCCTCTCGCAAAGCTGCTTTAAATATTCGTTCCGGGACAACAGATAATCGTCATTGTAATTGCTCTTCTCCTCCTCCGCCTTCAGCAGCCCCCTGCCCTCCTGAGAAGCCGCCAGGATATCCCCGTAGGGCAGGTCTATAAAAGCCGTCCTGGTCCCCAGCTTTTTTCCCACACGGAATGCCGCCAGTTCCGGCGAGTAGTCCAGGAACGGATAATAGCATTTATAATGCTCCTTCTCCCCGGAAATCCGCGCCGACTGGTCATGGTAGGAATAATAAATGGCAAAGGGCGCTTTGGTGTCCTCATGCACCATCACCGGAATCAGGGAATTGGCATTGTCCGGCCCCTCCACCAGGATGACGGAGGGCCGAATCGCTTCAATGGCCCGGCTCACATGAAATGCACAGGCCGGGCTGTGGTGCCGGACGGGAAGCAGGACTATCTCAGCCATTTTCTGGCTTCGTAATATTCTTTCCATAACCCACCTTCTTTGCCGCTCTTATCCCGGATTACGGTGTTGAAATACCCCTTCACCTTCTCCAGGTCGTCCTTATTTTCCTTGGAAACCGCGCCTACAAGCGTCTGCACCAGACTGTCCATGCTAAGCGTGCCGTCCCCGTAATAATATCCCGTAATCATGGCCTGATAATACACGGATACGGCCTCCGCCGTGCTCATCACAGACGAGGGCTTGTCGATACGGTGCCCATAGGAGGAAACGCCCTCCCTCAGTTCATGGTATGTAGAAGCCAGGATTTCCGCCACATCCTCGTCTGCCTGCACAGCGATATGACTCTCCTGGGCCAGTTTATTCACTTCATTGATGATAATCCGTTTTTCCATTGACGCTTCGCGGACAGGCATGACCGTCTCGAAATTGAAACGCCGCTTCAGGGCGCTGCTCATCTCATTGACGCCCTTGTCCCTGGTATTCGCCGTGCCGATGACGTTGAAACCGGGTTTTGCAAACAGGAATCCGCTGTCCCCCAGCTCCGGCACGTTCAGCACCTTGTCGCTGAGCACACTGATGAGGCTGTCCTGAATCTCCGCCGGGGTTCTGGTAATCTCCTCGAACCTGGTGAGAATGCCTTTCTCCATTCCCACATACAGCGGCGAGGGCACCAGCGCCTCCCTGCTGGGTCCCTTCGCCAGCAGCAGGGCATAGTTCCAGGAATACTTGATCATGTCTTCCGTGGTTCCCGCCGTCCCCTGGATGGTATTGGTGCTGACGCCGCTGATGGCGGCGGACAGAAACTCCGAGAGCATGGTCTTGGCCGTACCCGGCTCTCCCACCAGCATCAGGCCCCGGTTGCCCGCCAGTGTCACGATGCAGCGCTCCACCAGGGCATCGTTGCCGAAATACTTTTTCTCTATGGTGATCTCTTTTCCTTCATACTGAATTGGTTTGGGGCTGCCCAGGATGAAAGTACGCACCGCTTTGGGCGACATCTGCCAGTTCTCCGGGCGGTTGCCCGTGTCACAGGCTTTCAGCGCCTCCAGTTCTTCTTTGTACCGGATTTCCACCGGGGGTTTGATGAATTTCTGTTCCATGAATATACCTCTCTGTTATCTTAAACTTTTCATTCTCAATCTCTGTCGTTTTCTCTTCCGCCTGCATCTGCTGCAATTCCAAACACTCGTTCTGCGTAATCAGAAAGGGAGACTGCAACATCGCCATGCCGCGCGTCTCCCCAAATGACTGAGCTTATTTATCCGCCAACCTTCACGTCCATACGCCCTGCCCTGCTTTGGACCCTTTCATCGTACGCCAGCCTCAGGGCCCTGCGCCCTGCTTTACTTTTGGTTCTTCAATGTCAGTCACACAGGCAGGATACCGCCTGCTCTTCTGTCATCATTATACTCAATCCATGACAAAATAGCAATTCATTTTAAGAAACTTTTATGTTATTCAGAACCCGAATGCCCGAAACCACCTTGACGGAAACCGCCGCATTGTATATAATTTTGTACAATAGAACTTATGGTAATAGAAAGTATGATACAGGACTTTTCCAGAAAAATGGATCCCAGGAGGCTATATATGGACGGATATCAGACAAAGGCATACGCCAAGATCAATCTGGGTCTGGACGTGGTGAAACGGCTGCCGAACGGCTACCACCAGGTAAAAATGATCATGCAGAACATTGGCATCCATGACGAACTTACTTTTGAAAAAGCGGAGCATGCTGTCACCATCCTTACCGATTCCGAAGAACTCCCCACGGACAAAAACAACCTGATCCATAAAGCCGCAGGGTATATGTTTGACAAATATTCCATCTCTTCCGGTCTCCGTGTCCGTCTGCGCAAAAACATCCCCATTGCCGCGGGTCTGGCGGGGGGAAGCGCGGACGCTGCCGCCACCATGAAAGGCATCAACATCCTCTTCGGGCTGGGGCTCTCCACCGAAGAACTGATGGAAAACGGCTCCGCCATAGGCGCTGATGTGCCCTACTGTATCCTGGGCGGCACCGCGCTGGCGGAAGGCATCGGAGAAAAGCTGACGCCTCTTCCGCCCATTCCGGCCTGCCATATCCTGATCGCGAAACCGGACATCAATGTTTCTACAAAATATGTCTATGAGCATCTGGATCTGCAGGCCCTCACGCGCCATCCTGATATAGACGGAATGACAGAATCCATCAAATCCGGACAGCTCGAAGGGATAACGAAGCGTATGGAAAATGTTCTGGAAACCGTCACGATTCCGGCTTATCCGGTCATTGCGGATATCAAAGAGCGAATGCTATGCCTGGGCGCGGAAAACAGTCTCATGAGCGGCAGCGGTCCCACCGTGTTCGGCATTTTCCGGAACCGGAATACTGCGGAACACGCATACGGAGAAATCCTGGCCTCAAAACTTGCCAGGCAGGTTTTCCTGACTCCGCAGTACCGTCCGCCCGAACGGTTACAGCCAGACGAAACAACCAATATGTTACAGGAAAGGCACAGGTAACAATATGCAGAATTCTTTACAGCCGGATCTGCCACTTCGGGATGTGGTTTTTTATACATTACGTCAATCCATTCTTACCGGCGAGCTGAAGCCCGGGGAGCGTCTGATGGAAATTCATCTGGCTGACAAACTGGGCGTGAGCAGAACGCCCGTTCGGGAAGCTATCCGCAGGCTGGAACTGGAAGGACTGGTGACCATGTTTCCCCGCCGCGGCGCTGAAGTGGCCCAGATCACGGAGAAGAGCATGAACGATGTGCTGGAAGTCCGGCGCACCCTGGACGCCCTCTGCGCGGAACTGGCATGTGACCGCATTACGGAGGACGAGCTGACATCCCTGAAACAGGCCTGCGACTATTTCGAACAGTGCGTAGGCACCAAAGACGCCAAGAAGATCGCCCAGGCGGATGTGGCTCTTCACGACATCATTGTGGAAGCGACCGGCAATCAGCGGCTCATACAGCTGGTGAACAATCTGTCCGAGCAGATGTACCGCTATCGCTTTGAATACATCAAGGACAGCAGTCAGCATGAAACCCTGATCACGGAGCATAGAATTATCTATCAGAGCATCGTGGACAAAGACAAAGATACCGCCGCATCCGCCGCCAAAACCCACATAGACAACCAGAAGAAAGCCATCATCCGGCAGATCCGGCTGGAAAGCCAGAAGACCCGGCAGTATAAAGGCTGATATTTCCGTCAATACTCCTGAAAAAGAAAAGGAGTATTGCATGAATAAAAAAAGACTTGGATTGCGTATCACAGCGGCTCTGTGCGCGGCGCTGGGATGGTGGGGACTGCTCTATCCCGAGCTGACCCTGACACCGGACACCGTAAAGGTCAGCACGGAACAGGAAAACGATGAAAGCTGTTCACAGCCTCTGAAGTGGAGCTTTGACAGCAGTCTTTTTCTTGACCTGCTAAACGCTGACCCGGAGCAGATTTCCTTCCGCAGCCGGCTGTTTACGGACATCAGTTCATTTTGGGAGGCTTTTCATGACAGAAACAAGAGCGGGACTGAACAAAAACAGAAATAAAAAATGGAATCAGGACGTTCCATCGGGCAAGGACGCCCCCATCGGTGTATTTGACTCCGGTGTGGGCGGCCTTACTGTTGTGCGGGAGATCATGCGCCAGATCCCAAATGAAAAAATTATTTACTTCGGAGATACCGCCCGGGTTCCCTACGGAAGCAAATCCCAGGAAACCGTCACACGCTTTTCCGAACAGATTGTGAGGTTTTTACAGACATTTCATGTGAAGACCATTGTGGTGGCCTGCAACACTGCCAGCGCCTACGCAATGGACGCCCTGGAACAGGACTGCGATATCCCCATCATCGGGGTGGTAAAGCCCGGCGCCCGGATGGCAGCGGAAGTGACCCGCAACGGGCGCATCGGCGTTATCGCCACCGAGGCCACCATCAACAGCCAGATCTATACCCAATACATACAGGAGCTGAATCAGAATGTGACGATCTACGGCAAAGCATGCCCCCTGTTTGTCCCCCTGGTGGAAGAAGGACTGCTGGAGGATCCGGTCACTGATGAGATTGCCAGACGCTATCTGACCGAGCTCATCGATATCGACATCGATACCCTGATCCTTGGCTGTACCCATTATCCCCTGATCCGCTCTACCCTGGGCAGGATCATGGGACCGAATGTCACGCTGGTAAACCCGGCCTACGAGACAGCGCGGGAGCTGCGGCAGATGCTGAAGCAGATGAATCTGCTGAACCAGGAGCCACCAAAGCTGGGCAGCAATCGGTACCAGTTTTATGTCAGCGATAAGGCGGAAAAGTTCATGAACTTTGCCAATTCCATCATCAAGTACGGGATCCTGTCAGCCAAGACCATCCATATCGAAAAATATTAATCCGCTCTGCCGGCAGCCTCCCCGGACAGGCGGCATGAAAAAGCATTTCAGAAAGCAGGCGGTCATATGGAAGTGTCTACAAATAACCGCTGCAGGTTTATGGCAATTTTTATTGTATTTCCGGGTTTTTGCCTGAAGCAGTCGCAGCAGTTATTTTCCGGCAGTTCCTATGCAATTTATGAAACAAGGAGCGCAGCATGAGCCAGAAAGTACATCTCACCCTGACCGGACGCCAGAAGGATGAAACCGGTGAAATTGCCCTGACAGAACACAGCGGAGAGGCAGAATATTTTGAAAAAAACCAATGCGTCTACCTTCTCTATGAAGAATGCCCCGAAGGAACTGACACTATTGTCAGAAATACTCTGAAGCTGAAACACTCCGTGCTGGAACTGACCCGGCGCGGCGGCATCAGTGCACGGATGGTTTTCGAACCCGGCAAAGAATATCTGACAGACTACGCGACTCCCTACGGCTGCCTTAAAATGGGAATTTCCACCCGCTCCCTGGACATCAGCCGGGAGGATTGCCTGCTGAGAGTCAGGATCGCATATTCGCTGTCTTCAAATGGACTGCCCGTCTCCGACTGTTCGCTGGACATAGCGGTTCGCCTCTGACACAAGAGATCGTGCCCTTCCCTTCCACAGGGTCCGCAAGTCTGAGCCTGACGGATGCATCGGGCATTGTCGGAAATGGACTGCTGCAACTTCTGACCTTCCGAAAAGGAAACGGGAAAGAAAATCAGGGCCATGGGTAAATATTTCCACTGCATATGCCGAAATAAAAAGTATAAATCATGGATGATGCGCCTGTATCGTTTGAGAAAACATTTCCACACGACAGGCAGGAAACGGTTACTGTCGCTTCCACAGCAGACAGTAAGATCGAATGACATATTTGTCAAGAAGGAGGATACTATGAGTGTAAATGGAGTTACATCAAACCAGGCGACCACTGCCTGCAGCTATTCCGCTGCCGGGAATATAAAAGCGGAAAACAACACAACCGAAAATACCAAATCGGAAAGTTCTTCTGCCAACGTCGGCGCCGTATACGAACCTTCCAGTGAGACCGCCTCCACGGGCAAGGCTACTTATAAGCCTGATACAAACCTGATCAATAAGATGAAAGCTGACGCTGACGCCCGCACAGCACAGCTGCGCAGCCTGGTAGAGAAGATGATGACCGGACAGGCCAATGCCTACGGCAAGGCAAACGATATCTGGTCTTTCTTAAGCAGCGGGAATTATACCGTAGACCCTGCCACCAGGAAACAGGCTCAGGCTGATATCGCCGAGGATGGCTACTGGGGTGTGGAACAGACATCCGACAGGATCATTGATTTCGCCAAAGCGCTGACCGGCGGAGATCCCGATAAGATCGAAGATATGAGGGCCGCTTTCGAAAAGGGCTTCAAGAAAGCCGGAGCCGCATGGGGACGTTCCCTTCCCGATATTTCCCAGCGCACATACGATGCCGTTATGGAGAAATTTGACAAGATGGCTGAGGAATCCAAGAAGCAAACTGCCACTGCAGCAGCAAATACCGCGGCTTCTCAGGATCCCACCAGATAAAGAGCTGCATACGCAGTCTTATACCGAATCACATCAAAAGGAACTGTCGCCAGGGCAGCTCCTTTTTTTCAGAACTTTTCAGAACAGAATGCAGAGGCTCCGGAATTTTCTCCTTGACAAAATCCTCCAAAAAGGATACACTGTAAAGAGCCGTACATTTCAGAGTCCGATGCAGTGATGAAATTCGGTCTTACGCAATGGGAATCCGTGAACCGTGTCAGGTTGGGAACAAAGCAGCACTAAGCGGAACTTCTCATGTGCCGTGAGGCAGCCGGGTGGAGCTGCAGCCGGGTTTTGGGGTGTGCGGTTTTTTATGTAATGATTTTTACGCGGTGCCTCTATTGTCAAAAATGGATGCGCCCACGAGTATAATTCAGGTGAAAGGAACCTCTTATATGACTCCCGGGAAAATAGAAGAATTCATGGAGAACTGCACCCTCTGCCCCCGCAGATGCCATGCCGACCGCCGGACAGGAATGACTGGTTTCTGTGGTCAAAATGCTGATATCACTGCCGCAAGGGCTGCGCTGCATTTTGGGGAAGAGCCCTGTATCTCAGGGACCTGCGGTTCCGGCGCCGTATTTTTCTCCGGATGCAGCCTTCAGTGCGTCTACTGCCAGAACCATAGCATTGCCCTGGGAAAAGCGGGACGAACCATATCCCCGGAACGCCTGGCGGACATCTTCCTGGAACTGCAGGCGAAAGGCGCCGCCAATATCAACCTGGTCACGGCATGCCACTTTCTCCCCCAGGTATGCCTGGCCCTGGAAACGGCAAAGAAGAAGGGACTCACCATCCCTGTTGTATACAACACCTCCTCTTATGAGGAAGTGTCCTCCCTGCGCATACTGGAAGGGTTGGTGGATATCTATCTCCCCGATATGAAATACCATTCCCCGCAGCTCTCGGAGCGCTTTTCCCATGCCCCTGATTATTTCAAAAAAGCATCCCTGGCGATTGCGGAGATGTTCCGCCAGGTCGGTACCCCTTTATTTGAACCGGACAACGGACTGATGAAAAGGGGCCTGATCGTTCGGCATCTGCTCCTCCCTGGCCAGACCGGAGATTCCAAACGGATCCTGCGGTATCTCCATGCCACTTACGGAAATGACATATATGTCAGTATTATGAATCAGTATACGCCGCTGGCGCATCTGGCACAGCTTCCGGAGCATGACCGCTCCGTGCTGGAGCATACCGTGACTGCCGGGGAATATAAGCGGGTACTGGATTTCGCGGACAGGATCGGAATTGAAAACGGCTTTTTCCAGGAAGGAGGGACAGCGAAAGAAAGCTTTATCCCCGAATTTGACGGGGAAGGATTATAATGTCTCTGCTCTCCCAATACAGCCATCCCGCCGGTGCCCCGAAAAACCCTTTTCTACAGTGCTGTACGCATCATATAATATCCGAAATCTCCTGCCTGGGCAGGCTCTTCCGCACATTCGAAGCTTTCGAACCCGAACATAACGGCCACCTGCTTCTCTTTTTCGAAAAAAGTACCCGGAACCCCAATATAATACACGACTTCTCCTTTTCTTTCCACTCTCGCCAGCAGCAAATGCCTGTAATTATAGAAACCGTGAAGGAGAAAGCTGTTATTGGATCTCTTGTAGGATGCCTCCGGAAACAGGACAAAATCCGAAGGACTAATGGAAATGTATTCACGTTCATCATTGAAAGGCCGTATGTGGGGATAAATTGCCCAAAGCTGAGACCATTTATTCTCCAGCAGTTTTACGGTCTTATGCTCCTGTCTCACTCTTCCCTGCTCTCCGCCGCTGTCCCTTTGCTCCTGTCTCACTGCTCTCTGCTCCCTGACGCTGTCCCCTTGCTCCTGTTTCGCTGCTCTCTGCTCCCTGACGCCGCTCCATTGCTCCTGTTTCATGCTCCCCGGCTCTCCGTCACTGCTCATCTGCTCCCGCTCAGCCGTACTTCCTGCTGCACCCGATTCCGCAGTCTCCCCTGGTCCTCTTACATAAGCTTCTCTCCTCCTGCCGCCCCGTCTCCCTCTCATATCGCCTGCGCTCCCTTCCTCATCCTCCTTTCCCCTTCTGCTGCTGAACGGCTCTCTCTGCTCCTCTCCGGCTGCCCCATCCTTACCCGCGTTATGCTCCACCCCGGAATCGCTTCCGCTTCTTCCATCGGTATCCGCATTGTTCCCTTTCCGCAGCACTGTCTCTTTTTCTGCCGTAACGGGAGCATATCTCCCCTTATTATTCCATACTTCCTCTGCTTGTCTCTTATCTGCGTCATGCACTGAGTTTTCTTCCTTATCGGATTCTGCCGCCCTCATCTCCGCATTTTGGAAAACCGTTTCCTTTCCGGCAGGCCTGCTGACTGCCGGCCAATGGCAGGAAATTTCCCGTCCCGCCCCCAGCGGAATGCGGATACCGCACAGTTCCTCATAGCAGATCCCGGTTCCCCCGATATCCTCCAGCCGAGCCCACTGCTGCCTGTAATTTCCTCTTCCCTCTGAAATCTCTATCTTACCCACTGCATTTTCACGTCCTTCTGCACAGATCAGTACATCCCGCACATAAGAATCCGTGGCATGCATTCCCGTAACCGCCAGTTCCAGCCTCAGCCTGCCATCCCGCGCCTCCAGCTTCGCATGGCCGCCTCCCCTGACCCGCTCCCCTCTTTCGTAATAATCCAGATACTTTACTTTTCTGTCATAATACATGCTGATACCCCCGATTGCTTCAAAGTCTCCATTCCTGTCTTTCCGCCTTTACAGTTTCCATCTAAATATATTCCGGGGGTTGTCTTACTTATTCCAACTTTCTCTCAATTCCTTCAATGTCTTTATGTCCCGCGCCAGGAACATTTCACAACCTGTATAATAAAGAAAAGTCCGGCTTTCGCCCATACAAACTGCGCCAGTGATATTCCTGCGGTTACTGACCAGGCACTTCCGCCGCATGGGCCAAAACCGTATCTGAGTATGCCACTGAAAAAGGAGCCCAGGAATTTCTTCCCGGCTCCCCATAAACCTGCATAATCGGCAGTTCAAATCCTAATACCCGATGCTGTCCAGGTATTTCATATAATTCACCACCATCAGGGCAATCTTAAACGTCAGGGCGTCATCAAAATTACGCAGATCCAGTCCCATACTCTTCTGCAGCTTCTCAATGCGGTACACCAGAGTGTTCCGGTGCACGAAAAGCTGCCTGGAAGTCTCGGAGACATTCAGGTTATTCTCAAAAAATTTATTGATCGTCGTAAGTGTCTCATCGTCCAGATCATAAGGCACATTGTCGCCGAAAATCTCCTCGATGAAAATCTTGCACAGATTCACCGGCAGCTGATAGATCAGGCGCCCGATTCCCAGCGTGCTGTATGCAATGGTCCTCTTCTCCGCATAGAAAATCTTCCCTACATCCAGGGCCATCTTGGCTTCCTTGTAGGATTTCGACACATCCTTCAGTTCCTGCACCACTGTACCGAAGGAAACCTTCACGTTCAGCATGGCTTCTGCGTTCATCATCGCCACAATGGTATCCGCCACTTCCATCAGAGCATCGTTGGTATAATCCGTCTCCAATGCCTTGATCAGAATGATGCTGCTCTCATCTACCGCCGTAATGTAATCGCCGGTATGGCTGGAAAACATTCCCCGCAGCAGCTCCATTACAATCCCGTCCTTCTCCAGATAAGTCTCCACCAGGAAAACTGCCCTGGGCACCGATGCCTCGATATGAAGCTTCTTGGCCCGATTATAGATATCCACCAAAAGCAGATTGTCAAGCAGCAGATTCTGGAAGAAATTATTCCTGTCAAATCTCTCTTTATATGCAATGATAAGATTCTGCAGCTGGCACACTGCAATCTTGCCTATCATGTAGACATCCTCACTGGTTCCCCTTGCAACCAGTATATACAGCAGTTCTCCCTCATCCATGATCTTCAGAAGATGATGGACTCCAATCACCTGGCTGTCCGCAGGCGAATAAGCAAAGCCGCTGATCAGGTCGGCCGTAATATCAAACTGCGGTGAGGTGGACGCAACCGGCGTCCCTGTTAGATCGTACACGCACAGATCCACCTTTGTGATGGCTTTCAGTTCATCTATGCTGGTCTGAATTGTCTGACTTGAAATCATTCTGCTCTCATACCTTTCTTCTCCGTCCTCTACACTTCCTTTGGAAAAGGGGATGCCTTGCCAGCACCCCCTGATGTAACTTTACTAATTTGTAATGATCTGCTCTGTTTCCTTATCAAATACATGAATCTTATCGATATCAAATGAGAACTTGATAGGATCGCCGGGTCTTGACTTTGTGCTGGGAGCAACCCTTGCAGTAATAGGGAACTCACCCAGATCAAAGTAAAGGAATACTTCTGCACCAAGCAACTCGTAAACTCTTACAGAAGACTCGAATACGCACTTGGGATCGCATTTTGCAAGGAATTCAGGATCATCGTCAACACTCTCAGGACGAATACCGAATGTAACAACCTTTCCGTCATAGCCGCCGGCGATCAGCTTCTTGGACTTAGCTTCGGGAAGAGCGATGCTGTGTCCTGCGATCTCAAGGTTGGCAACATTGCCGGTAACCTTAACCTTTGCATCCAGGAAGTTCATCTGAGGAGATCCCATAAATCCTGCAACAAACAGATTCTGAGGTCTGTCATACAGATTCTGGGGCGTATCTACCTGCTGGATAACGCCGTCCTTCATAACAACGATCCTGGTACCAAGGGTCATAGCCTCTGTCTGGTCATGTGTAACGTAGATGATGGTGGTACCCAGTCTCTGATGCAGCTTTGCAATCTCGATACGCATCTGCACACGCAGCTTTGCATCCAGGTTGGAAAGAGGCTCATCCATAAGGAATACCTTGGGATTACGCACGATAGCACGACCCATGGCAACACGCTGTCTCTGACCACCGGACAGAGCCTTCGGTTTACGCTCAAGGAGAGGAGTCAGGTCAAGAATCTTGGCTGCTTCTTTTACCATCTTATCAATCTGATCCTTCGGCACTTTCCTCAGCTTCAGACCAAATGCCATATTGTCATATACTGACATATGGGGATACAGAGCATAGTTCTGGAATACCATTGCGATATCACGATCCTTGGGCTCTACATCGTTAACCACCCTGTCGCCAATCTTCAGTTCACCCGAAGAAATATCTTCCAGACCAGCGATCATACGAAGCGTTGTGGACTTACCGCATCCAGAAGGTCCTACGAAGATGATGAATTCCTTGTCTGCTATCTGCAGATTGAAATCCTTAACCGCCTCAAAGCCGTTCGGATACACCTTACAGACATTCTTTAAAGATAAACTTGCCATAACTGAAAACTCCTTTCACGTTTAACATGTTAATATACTTTTCATTATTTACGATGACGCATCATCGCCTCACCTGAAAACAGTATACCGAAAAATACGGATTTACGCCATGCCACTATTTCACAAAGATTTTTGAACAGATTGTTAATAATGCTTATAAACTTGGACACATTTTAACATTTCCGTCATAATGTATATTTTTTGTTCTTAATTTTAAGCAATATTAACATTTTTTAATCAAATGTATCCGGCCTGTATCCTTTGAGCGGAAGCATGCAGTATCCGCTCAGCTGATATGGGTATCCTCCACCAGACTTTCATCCAGTTCATCCCTAAATATCCTTTCATCCTCTCCCTCTTCCGGAGTCTCTGCCGGAGCGCTGGCGGCTGTGATCTGATCTTCAAGCTTCCTGAAATAGCCGGAATACATCTTGGCCGAAAGCCATGCCGGAACCGTCATCCCGAAGAGAAATACGATGGGCGTGATCTGCGGAAAAAACAGAAACAACACCAGCGGCAGCACTGCCAGAACCATCATGGCAATGGTCTTGGGAAACTGCAGTACCCCAATAAAAAAGGCATTCTTGATGGTACGCATCACCGTATTTTCGAATTTCGCCAGCACCGGAAATACAAACATAAATGTAAAAAGCGCCAGGAACGCGATCACGGTCAGAATCACCTTGATCACATTGCCAAAGGACATCTCCGTCCGGCTCATGATGAGAAAATCCCCCGTCAGAATCAGGATGATGAACAGTTCAATGAGCCAGATCGCCGTCCCCTGCCTGAAATTCAGTTTAAAGGATTTGAAGAAATCCCTTGCGATATAACATTCTTCGTTTCTGGCCATCTTCAGCGCCACATAATGCATCGCAGTCATGGACGCACCTGCTGTGATAATGGGAATGCAGCAGAAAACTGTCAGAATATTCAGAATCATCAGATCTGCCACCTTGTTCAGTATCTGCATCAACGGACTCTCCAAATCAAAAAACTTCATATGAATACCATACCTTTCTGTTCTCAGAACACTTTTTCCATGGGAGTCACCCGGATCCCGGAAAATTCCACTTCCGGATGCACCGCGCGAAATCCCTGCTTTCTGTAAAAATTTACCGCATAAGGTGCAGCCTGCAGAGATATATACCGCTCTCCCGCCTCTGTCTTCAGATAATTGCAGAGATTCATGAGAATCGTGCTCCCAACTCCCCTGTGCTGATATGCCTCGTCAACAAACAGGAGAGACAGACGATTTTTATCCCTGACAGAACCCGCACCGATAATCTTTCTTCCGTCCAATGCCACCATCAGCCGGTATTCTCCTTCCAAAAAGGAAGTATAAAGCGATTCATCCGTAATGAATTCAAAAAACTTTCTAATGCCCTCTTCCGTATAATCCCTTCCCTCATACTTTACAAAAGTCGCCCAGATCATCCTTATCGTGGGAGTCCATTCCTCCGCTCTGGCCCACCTGACCTCATAGGGCATCCGCACCATCCCTCTTATATCCACGACACCACTCCGTTCATGCCATGCCCTGCCGTCATTGCTCTTATATCTCATCGCGGGCACGGTATTTTTTCGGTCCACCAGAGCGGTCAGCCACATGGCCTCTGATCGCCTGGCGGCGCTTTATGATACGCAGGACCGCCGAAATATATACTGCGCACCAGTTATACTCAAGACCGCCAGGATTTGCCAGGCTGCTTATGCCAGGATTATGGCCGGCGGTCTTTCGTTGCAGTTTACTGCAGATTTCATCCGCATTCCAAACACATTATGGCAGTACAGATACTGCTCCGACAAGTTTACGGCTGCTTTTCTTTCAGGACTTCCGTCCTGATCCATTGACAGATATCCCCCGTCACTTCCTCACGGTTCGTCTCGTTCAGCAGCTCATGCCTGCCGCCTCTGTACAGCTTCAGCTCCACACGCTTCACCCCGGCGTCCTTCAGAGAGCGGTACGCCTTCTGCACACCTGCTCCGTAGCCGCCCACCGGGTCCGCTGTCCCCGAAACCATGTAGACCGGCAGTTCCTTCGGTATACGCGCAAGGTTCTCTTTCCGGTACAGCCTGGAGATCAGTTCAAACAAAGCGCCGAACCCGTTTACCGTAAATACGAATCCGCACTGAGGATCCGCAAGATACCGATCCACCCGGCCTGCGTCACGGCTCAGCCAGTCAAAATCCGTCCTGGGATGTTCTATCCTTTTGTTGTAGGAGCCGAAAGCCAGCCTGTCCATGAGCCGGCTGGTGTGCCTGTCACCGCGAAACAGCTTCTGTGCGGCTGTCACCGCCTTTGCCAGCTTTACGGTCACAAGCGGCTCCATCCCCGTTCCCATGATAATGACACCTGCCAGGCCTTTGCCATGGCGGAACATATAATTCCGGGTGATAAAGGAACCCATACTGTGCCCCATCACAACATATGGCACATTTCCATACAGCTTCCGGGTCAGTTTTCTCAGCTGATGCACATTTTCCACAAGAGCCGTGGCCGGGTCCTCTTCGCAGAAATATCCCTGCTTTCCCTTTTTCCCCACGGTCTTTCCGTGGCCCAGATGATCCTCTCCTGTCACCACGAAACCCTTTTCCGTGAGAAATGCGGCAAACTCTTCATACCGCTCCACATACTCTGCCATGCCGTGCACGATCTGCAAAACACAGCGGATTTCCCGGCCTTCCTCCGGGCTGTACCGCACCCCGTGCAGCTTATGCTTCCCGTCCCGGGAATCAAAATAGAATTCTTCTTTTACCATGCCAAACTGCCTCCAGCACACTCTCTTTTTCAGGCGATCTCCGCCCCTGACGGCATCTCCTTCTCAGGCGATCTCCGTCCCTGACAGTTCCTCCTTCTCAGGCGATCTCCGCCCCTGACGGCATCTCCTTCTCAGGCTTCACCAGCGCCAGATTGCCCTCCGCATCCTCGGCACACAGCAGCATTCCCTCAGACAGCACACCGGCAAGTTTCGCGGGCTTTAAGTTCACCAGAACCATCACCTTCTTGCCTGTCATCTGCTCCGGCGTATAATGAGCCCTGATGCCGGATACGATCTGCTTCACCTGGCTGCCTATCTTCACCTGGCTGCAAAGAAGCTTCTTCGACTTGGGAACCGCTTCACAGGCAATGATCTCCCCCACCTGGAACTGCAGCTTGGCAAAATCGTCATAGGTGATCTCCGGCTTTGGCTCCAGATCAATGGCTGCCTGAGCGTCGGCTTCCGGCTCCCCGGCTCCGTTTCGCTTATCGCTGCCTCCTGCTTCCTCCGCCCCGCCTGCTGCCTGAGCCGCCTGCATGGCCGCAAGGATTTCCTCTTCCCTCTTCTCCACCTCTTTCATATCCAGCCTTGCAAAGAGAATCTCCGGTTTGTCGGTGACCTTGTGGCCGTCAGGGCATAGTCCGAAGGTCTCAAGCTGATCAAAGCTTCTCAGGGATGTATTCAGCTGTGCGGTGATCTTTCCGGCGGTCTCGGGCATAAAAGGTTCCAGAATGGAAGCGCCTATGATGATGCTTTCCACCAGATGATAGAGCACAGTGGACAGTCTGTCCGCCTTGGCCGGGTCCTTTGCAAGCACCCAGGGCTCGGTCTCGTCGATATACTTATTACAGCGTTTGAACAGGGCGAATACTTCCGTCAGCGCATCCGCCACGCGCAGTTCCTCCATCTTGCCCGCCGCCCTGGCCATTGTGCCGGTCACGATAAGACGCAGATCCTGATCGGCCTGCGCATCCTTCTCCGTAAGCGCCACCCCCTTATCGGACACCAGGCCGCCGAAATACTTGTTGCTCATGGAGATGGTGCGGTTCACCAGATTCCCCAGAGTATTGGCCAGATCGGAATTGGTACGCTCCGCGATCAGCTCCCAGGTGGCATTTCCGTCATTTTCAAAGGGCATCTCATGGATCATATAATAGCGTACCGCATCTACGCCGAAAAAGTCCACCAGATCATCCACATAGATCACATTGCCCCTGGACTTGCTCATCTTTCCGCCGTTCATCATCAGCCACGGATGGCCGAATACCTGCTTCGGAAGCGGCTCTCCCAACGCCATCAGAAAGATCGGCCAGTAAATGGTATGAAAACGGATGATATCCTTGCCGATCAGATGAAGATCAGCAGGCCAGAGTTTTTTGTACTGCGCCCTGCTGTTCCCCTCCGCGTCATAACCGATCCCGGTGATATAGTTGGTCAGCGCATCCAGCCATACATATACTACATGCTTGTCGTCAAAATCCACAGGGATACCCCATTTGAAAGAAGTCCTGGACACACACAGATCCTGCAGCCCCGGAAGCAGGAAATTGTTCATCATCTCATTCTTGCGGGATACCGGCTGGATGAATTCCGGATGCTCATTGATATGCCTGATCAGCCTGTCCGCATACTTGCTCATCCGGAAAAAGTACGCTTCCTCTTTGGCCGGCTTTACTTCCCTGCCGCAATCCGGGCATTTGCCGTCCACCAGCTGGGACTCCGTCCAGAAAGACTCGCACGGAGTACAATACATTCCTTCATAAGCCCCCTTATAGATATCCCCCTGTTCGTACAGACGCCTGAAAATCTTCTGTACCTGTCTTTCATGATAATCGTCTGTGGTGCGAATGAATTTATCATAGGAAATATTCAGCATATCGCACATTCCCCTGATAATGCCCGCCACATGGTCCACAAATGCCTGCGGGGTGGTGCCCGCCTCCTGGGCCTTCATCTCAATCTTCTGGCCGTGCTCGTCCGTTCCAGTCTGGAAGAAGACATCATACCCCTCCTTCCTCTTAAAACGCGCGATACTGTCCGCCAGCACAATCTCGTAATTGTTGCCGATATGCGGCTTGCCCGAAGTGTAGGCAATCGCAGTGGTAAGATAGTACTTTCCCTTGCTTTCCATTTTCGCTTCTCCTCTCTGCCAGGGTCCGAAACCCGAAAATCTCAAAAAAGCCCGTCTCCTACTGCCTATCTTGCACCAGAAGACGAGCTGGTATACCTTTTCTCAGGATGTAGATCCATGCATATATATCCTATAAAAAGGTAACATAAAACACTGTTATCTGTCAATAACCCTGACGATATCATTTTGTAAAACTTTTATACCGGCAAATGTTACTTTTTTGCGGAAAGCTTGCTGTATTCTCCCTTCCTGTCGTAGGAATCCAGCAGGTAACTGTCGTCCGTAAGGATACAGTCGATTTCCAGTTCATCTCCATGAAATCTGCTGTGTTTGCGCAGATCCTCTTTCGGCTTCTCCTGTTTCGCCTGAAAAGAATCCCTGTTCCGCTCACTGAAAAAATTCCCCGGGAGATGCCCCGCCAGCTGTCCCGCAATATCTTTGAATTTCACCCTCATTTTCTGCATCAGGGTCTCGTTTTGTCCGCCTGCGTTTTCCACGGCAGAAAAATACGGATTATCCTGTACGGCTCTGGGTAAAGGAACCGCCCCGGAAGCCGCCGCAATCTGAGAAATATGTGCCGCCGAAGCCGTATCCGGCTGATGCACGTTCTGTCCCGCCGGGCTCGCACCGGACTGAGCGGCCGTGCTCACATCTCCCACCTGAGCCATCACCTGGGCAGCGTCCGCCTTTCCGCCGTCACTCCCCGGCGCCCCGTCCCCGCCGCTGTTCCAGATCCCACGAAGGAAACGCCTGCCGTTTCCCAGCATCCTGTCAAGCCAGGCAGAAAGAGACAGTTCCCCCTCCTGCTTCTGCATCATTTCCATAGCCTGCGCTTCCATGCCGCCGGCTCCCGCGCCGGTTGCGCCTTCCTGCTTCTTATAATGAGCATGTTCATGCATGCAATTGGTGATATGGTGCATCTCCTGGTCATGTCCGCTTCCGATTCCGTTAAACTGCATGAGCTGCCTCCTCTCCCGCCGCGGCCCGGTCCGGCTTTACAACCGTTCTCCCGGCTCCTGTCCCAATACCGGTGTCAGTCTCACTTTAGTTTTCGGCAAAAGCCATGCAATTCCTTACCTCTCCCTCCACTTTCGGAAAAGTTTACCGCATCTTTTCCAGAAAGCTCCTGACATTATCGGAAATACGATTTTTAAAAACCGCCGAACCGGCCACAATAACATTCGCTCCCGCTTCCAGCGCCAGTTCCACATTGTCAACCCGGATACCGCCGTCCACCTCAATATCCGTGCGAAGCCCCTTTTCCAGCACCATGGCCCGGACTTCCCTTACCTTATCCAGGCATTCCGGTATCAGCTTCTGCCCGCCAAACCCCGGCTTCACCGTCATGACCAGCACCATATCCACCAGCTTCAGATAAGGTTCCACCGCCTTTGCCGGAGTCTCCGGGCTGATGGTGATCCCCACCCTTCTGCCCAGGAAACGGATCCTCTGTATCGCGCCCACAGCATCCTCTGTGGCTTCCAGGTGAAAATTGATCAGATTTGCCCCGCAGTCGGCAAATTCCTTTATGTAGCGCTCCGGCCTGTCAATCATCAGATGCACATCAAATACAATATCGGTACACTTCCTGATGGAAGAGATCACAGGCATCCCGAATGAGATATCCGGTACAAAAACCCCATCCATCACATCTATGTGCAGATACTTTGCTCCGGCGTGTTCCACCTCTTTGATCTGCTCTCCAAGTCTGCTGAAATCAGCTGCCAAAATAGACGGAGATAATATATTCATCCTGCCCTCCTTGTCCGCTGCTGCCGCATACAACTTTTTGTCTTACAGCATCCGCCGACAAGTTCTATTTTAGCAAAGATTCTACAGCTTGTCCACGTCCTTTTTCAATTGTTCCCATGCGTCTTCATGTTCCGTGTAATAAAGAGGGCATTTTTTGCCGCCGCAGTCGTAATGACGCAGGATATCCTCCGTATCCAGACCGTAGGCATCCGTCAGCCAGGCCAGCAGCGAGATCAGGGAATCATAAGTTTCCTGAGTAAAGGAACCGTCCTGGGCTTTGTAACAGCATTCTATGGAAACGGAATCATAATTGCGGGTCATCACCGCATAGGCAATCTCGTCCAGCGGCACACACTGAATGATCTCTCCGTCATAGCCGATGATAAAATGTGCGCTGACGCTGGCCTCATGGGTATCCTTCTGCTGTTCGAAATAGCTGCGGTTCTGAGCTGCGCTGGTACCGGGATTTGCGGTGTAATGTACAAATATATTCGTGACAGATTCCAATGCATCCCCGGGTCTGGAATATTCATTGGGTGTCAGAAAGTTCTCCTCCCAGTGAGGATGCTTCGCATACACCTCCTCGGGAAGCCCCTGGACTGATTTACCGGATGCCTGCTGACCCATGATCCCGTCGGCCAGGCCGGACCAGCCGCCGACGCCACTTTCCTGCATGTTTCCTGCCGCAGCACGGTAATTTCTGATCGCAAAAGCCGCTCCCAGCACCATGATGCACAGAATCCATACACTTACCATCAGCCGATGCATCATGACCTGCTTTTTTCTCCTGGAACCGGCGCGCCTGCCTGCCGCCCCGGCCGGACGCGCCTGCGAGGGACGGGCTGAAACGGTTCCGGCAGATCTTCTGTACCGGGATCCGGCTCCGTTCGCAGATCTGTGACCGGGAGCTTCTCTGTATGATGTCCTTCCGGAATTCGTCCCTCTATCGTAATTACGAACTGCATTTTCGCGTTTCGAATTATCGGAACCTGACGTCCGCCCGGAACTGCGGAGCGGTTTTTCTATGTATGCAGCAGTGCGGTAACGTGACTCACCCCCGGAATGACTGCCGGATTTCCCCTGGTGCATGGAAGCTTTCGTTCCGCGATATACACGCCTGCGCGCTGCAGGCTCTTCCCATCCGATGATATCCAGATCAGCCTCTTCTTTCTCCGAAGTCAGCCTTCCGCGAAACGGAATCCGCTCCTCTGCGGATTCCGTTCTGCGCGCTGACGCTTCTCCTCCTGCGGATGTTCTTCTGCCGGACGGTGCCTGCTGCCTTAAAGCTCCGCGAACAGATCTTTCTATCTCGCCTCTGTCGTGTCCATAGACATATACCTCAGCGGAATCCTGCCCTGAAGCCACTTCTCCGTACAACTGCCGCGCCTGGCCCTGACGGCTGCGCTTTTCTTCATAATTCACCAAATACGGATTCCGCCTCATACCGGCTTCCTCATAATCGCCCCTTCTCCGCGTATGATTTTCCTGCCCTAACATCTCTCCACCTCATCCTGTTTCCCAATCTGTTTTACAGATGTCATCCAATATGTGTGTTGGCTCAGCCTGTAAAAACTGCAAACACGGTATCGTAACATAGCCCCTGCGGCCAACACGGTTATTCGCTTACATCATTTTATTATAATATAAAGCAGAGATGTATCATACTTGTTTATTAATTTATTAAGATTTGTATAAGATATCTTAACGCCGGCACGTTATGCTTCCAGAAACTTTTACGATCAGGAGCTTCATCATACCGAATGCAGGTATCGGCTCCTATCTGTCATCCTCCTTTTACGATCAGAAGCTTCTGCCCCGTCTTCAGCTCATCGCTGTCAAGAGCATTCAGTTCCCGCAGCGTATCCACCGGAACATAATACTTCTTCCCGATATTCCAGAGATTATCCCCATCCTTTACCATGTAAACCACCATACCCGGCAGACTGCTCATCTTGCTGCTGTCCAGTTCCGACACGTTCACCTGGCTGATCAGGTTCACCGGAATATTTTTGAATACCACCGTGGAAAAGCTTAAGACAGCCTTCACATCCATCTCCTCGCCGTCCAGCATGGTGGCCTGAAGCTGTTCCACCTCCGCATGCACCTCCCCCATGTCCTCAGGGGCGATATCCGGCACCTCCAGCGTATACTGGTAGGGAATCTGGGCCTGTGCGCTGCCATAGGGCGACTCGTCCTCCCCTGTGATGTACATCACCTTCACCAGAACGCTCCCCTGCAGCAGAATGCCGTTTTCCACTGTGCCCTGCTGTTCCAGGGTGACAGTGCCTTCACTGTGCAGCAGCTGAAGCACGGTTCCTCCGCTGACATGGATATGGTCCGTCACCTTTGTCTTGCCCGTCACCTTTGACAGCAATCTGCGCAGATTTGCCCTGTGGGTTACGGTATCGATTTCCCTGGATACCCCGTACATATCGGAAATAATTTCCACCTTCTCCTCTTCGTAGATACGGATGGAAATCTCCAGAACCAGTTCCAGCCCCACATTGCGTTCCTCCCCATCAAAATCAGGGCGCACCGCCAGCTCCTGCTGTCCTAAGCGGTATCGGATATCCGGCAGCATTCCTTCCCTGCAGCCATGGCATTCCAGAACACCGCTGAACGGAAGCGCGGTCTCAAAGCACCGGCATGGGTGGTCCTCCCCCTCTCCCTCATATAAAATGAAAAGATGGATATCCCCTGAGATGGTAATCTTCTCCTCCATCACCTTGAATTCCACATCGCCCAGGGAAATATGGTTCCAGAGGATCTGGAAAATATTAGGGTAATTGGATGGAAGAGCCACCTCCTCCTTCAGGCGGAAAATATCGTTTTTACAGATGGCGATCTGGGCCAGGTTCAAAGGCATGCGGCGGTATTCCACCTTCTCATCTCCATGGATGCCGATGGGCGCTTCCTCGTCGTAAAGCTCCTCCACTTTGGCGGTCATGGTGACCAGGGACTGAATGTTCAGTTTTCGGGAATTGATCATATTCAGGGTGAGATCCTCTACGTTCCCGTCCACCGTCACGGCATCCCCGGGCACTACCCCCTGGATATTGACCTTTTCCTCAAAAGGAAGCCTTCCCTCCAGAACCACCAGATTGCTGCCCTCCTCCTGGGTGTGGTACAGCACCACAAACACAAGTCTGCCCCGCACTATGACGGCATCCGTCCCCGGCTTGATCTCGTCGATCAGCACTTCCCCCTTCTCCAGATTCAGGGCCGCTATGTCCGGTTTATTCTCGGGCAGGTTTACATCATCCTCCAGGGTAAACTGGGTAACGGCCTGAACTCTGGTGCGGTCCATATGTATATTTCTCTTGATCAGCTCCACAAAAAATACCTCCATATATACTCGTATAAGAATATATATGAAGGTATTCGCCGCTGTATGCCATATAAGTTCCGGATCGGCGCTTCCATGCGCAGTGCAGGTTCCGTATGATGAACCACCCCGCAGCAGGCTACGGGGTATCCGGCCCTGGTTTCCTTCTTCAGAACGCCGCAGGCTGCGGGGTATTAGACCTGTAAGGGAATAAAACCGTCTGCGCCGCCGGTCAGGACACCGCTCCGATCAGATCAGTGACATTTTCCACATGGTACCGCTCCATGTAGCGCTCGATTCCTTTCACTGTTTCCACCGTAGTGTACGGATTGACGAAGTTCATGGCGCCCACGCTGACCGCGCTGGCACCGGCCAGGAGAAACTCTACGGCATCCTCCCCGTTTGCGATGCCCCCCATGCCGATAATGGGAATCTTCACCGCCTGAGCAGCCTGATATACCATCCGCACCGCAATGGGCTTGATGGCAGGACCGCTCATACCGCCGGTCTTGTTCGCAAGCGCGAATTTCCTTCTATGGATATCGATCTTCATTCCGGTGATGGTATTGATCAGGGACAGAGCATCGGCACCTGCCTCCTCCGCCGTTTTCGCCAGCAGTGCAATATCGGTCACATTTGGACTTAATTTCATAATAACCGGCTGTTTCGCATGCCTCTTGATTTCCCTCGTAATGTGTGACAGGGCATCAGCATTCTGCCCAAACGCAATGGCGCCCTCTTTTACATTGGGGCAGGAGACGTTGATCTCCAGCATGGCAACTGCCTCCTCTTCCCCCAGCCGTTCTGCTACCTCAACATAGTCTTCCACCGTCCTGCCGCAGACATTGACGATGACTTTGGTATCATACTGATTCAGAAAAGGAATGTCCCGCTCCAGAAAGACGTCAATGCCGGGATTCTGGAGCCCGATGGCATTGAGCATGCCGCCATAGACCTCCGCTACCCTGGGCGTCGGATTCCCCGGCCAGGGTACATTAGCCACCCCCTTGGTCACCACTGCCCCAAGCTGATTCAAATCCACGAATTCCGAATATTCCATCCCGGAGCCGAAGGTTCCCGATGCCGTCATGACAGGATTCTTCAGCGGGACTCCCGCAATTATGACTTCCGTATTCATGTTTGTCTTCTCCTTTTCCTGTCTGCAAATTCTCTGCCGCACAAGGCGTCTCCCCCTGCCGACGGCTGTATTTCGTTGCTGTTCACGGCTTCGCCATTCACAGTAACCCCCCATGCATCCCAACTGCTTCACCATGCATGAAAGTCCGGGGGGTACTGTATGCCTGTCCTTTGACACACCGGGATGCACACAAACCCGCAAGGCGTGCCGCCTTTGGGAAGCGGATTTGGCGCACGGCAGCACGAGTGAACAGTAACTATATTTCCACATCTCCCGCCTCGAACACAGGCCCGTCCGTGCAGATACGGGCATTGTTCACATGGGAATGATGATCGATTTCCTTCGTTTTCACAACGCAGCCAAGACATGCACCCACGCCGCAGGCCATATGCTCTTCCAGAGAAATATAAGCCGGAGCCTTACGTTCTGCCGCATATTTTTTTACGGCGCGAAGCATTGGCATGGGACCGCAGGCAAAAATCATCTCCGCATCCAGGCCGTTCTCCCGAATGGCATCCATCACATTTCCCTTCGTTCCCGCGCTGCCGTCCTCCGTGGCCACATGTACAGTACCGTACTGTTCAAACTGATCCTTCAAAAACAGCGTGCTGTCCCGGTATCCCAGAATAATCTGCTTTTCGGCTTTGTCCGTCTCCAGCTGCTTTGCCAGTTCCAGAATGGGCGGGATACCGATGCCGCCGCCCATGAGAAACACTTTTTTTCCGGCTCCTTTTTCCAGGGGAAAGCCATTGCCCAGAGGCCCCAGCAATTCGATGGTCTCCCCGGCGCGGTAAACGGAAAATTCTCTGGTTCCCGCACCCGCAATCCGGTAAACGATACGGAGCGCATCCGCACCTGCATTCACCTCACAAATGCTGATCGGACGGGGCAGCAGAGTGCTCCTGTCCTTCGGATATACCCCCAGAAACTGCCCCGGCCGCGCCTGCGCTGCCAGAGATGTCTCAATCCACATATCATAAATATCCGGTGCGATTTCCTCCTGGGAAAGCACATGGGCTGTCTGCTTCTGCTTCATAGCATAATCCTTTCTCCCCGTTGAAACCTCAGGCGTCTTACGCCTGCATGCATTCTTTTTTCATATCTTTATAAAATTTTCCTGCGCATGTTGGCAGGATTTTGGTTTAGCAGATTCTCGTCCCCTCCGGCACGATATCATCCACAAATATCACCTGGCATCCGCAGGCATTATTGGTTCCCGCCAGCAGCATACCCTCGCTGGTAACACCCACCAGGCGGGCGGGCTTCAAGTTCGCCACCACAATAATCTTCCGTCCGACCAGCTCCTCCGGCCTGTAATACTCCTTGATGCTGGAGACGATAACCCTCTCCTTAAGGCCGTCAGACAACGTCAGCTTATAGCAGCTGTGGGATTTACGGATTTCCGTACATTTTAATACTTTACATACTCTAAGGTCTACTTTTTTGAACTCTTCGGCGTCAATCTCCTCAGCCACAGGCGCAACCGGGTCAGGATCTCCGTATACAACCTGTTTCTCCTCCTGTTCCGGCGTCTCTTCCTTCGGTGCAAGCGCCTGCTCCTCCTCTTCTGTGATTGGGAATGAGAAATCCAGCAGGGAGAGGAACTTGTCCTTCTCGATGGCATACAGGAACAGATAAAGCCTGGGACCCTTTTCCTTATTCAGCAGCAGACGGTATACATCCTTGAAGAAAGTGCCCTGCAGCGCCTTCAGGTTTGCCGCGTCATATCCGTATACTTTCTTCGGAATTTCGTACAATTCCTTATTCAATTCATCCAGTGTATATTCGTTTCCGGCCAGGTATGTGTGGAGCATCGCCACAGCCGCTCTTTCCTTTTCGTCCAGTTCATTATACACGGGCCAGTTGCGCACCGGGCACAGCCGGTTTACGTTTTCCGGAGCACAGTTCTCCAGCCAGTACTTCGCCAGGCCCAGGCGCTCTTTGAAATCTTCATATTTATAGGGTGTCCCGATCTTCTCAAATACGGTCTCCAGCATCTCCACATTGAAGTCCACAATGGAACCCAGCTGCACCAGATGGGACATGGGCACCGTACTGATCTTCTTATCAAACATCAGGCAGCTGTTCATGATATCACGCACATAGTCATCCGCGTCTCCGTCCAGATAGCTGTTGTACTGCTTGTCAAACTCGAAATACTGCCGCAGGATCCCGTCGTCAAAACAGAAATCGAAAGCCTTCGTGGGCTCGGATTTCGCGTAGAGCCACAGGATCACCTCCGGCTGATAGATATTCAGCAGCGTCTCCGGCGTCAGATTCAGGCCGGAAGAACCGGACATCTTGCCGGTGGTTCCCTTGATGCCGATAAACTCATAGCCCTGGAAAATGGGCGCTTCATAATTGAAGATTTTCTTTGCGATGACTTTACTGGTATCGTAGCTGCCCCCGGGGCTGGCATGGTCCTTTCCGCCCGGCTCGAAGTCTACCTGCTCATATTTCCAGCGCATGGGCCAGTCGATCTTCCACGCCAGTTTACAATTATAATCCTTCGTGAAATCATGCTCTCCCTCGTGGCCGCACTTGCAGACATAGTGCGCCTTCGTGCAGTCGTCGGAAAGCGAAGTGATCTTCGTGGTATCTCTGTGGCATTCCGGACAATAGATGCTGACGGGGTAATATGCCTCCCGCTCCCCCTCCTGGGCATCCTGGGTGCGGAAGCTGTCCAAAATATCAAATATCTCTCCGCGCTTTTTCAGAGCTTCGATGACATATTCCTGATACTTACCGCTTTTGTTCATCTTCGCCTGGTATCTGTAGTCCATCTTGATGCCGAAGCGCTCAATGGAAGCCTCGAATTCCTTCTCAAAATATTCGGCGTAGGTAGTCTCTTCCGTTCCGAAGGGATTGGGCGCATCCGCATAGGATACCCCGATATACTTCTCCATCCCCTTATCCACTTTCTGCACATTCACCGGAATCTTCCGGATCCTGTCATACTCGTCCCAGGAAAAGAGGAGTCTCGCCTTCTTTCCTTTTCTCTCCAGGGCCTTTACCACAAACAGGCTGGTTGCAATATCCCTGAAATTCCCGATGTGAATGGAACCGGAGGGGCTGATGCCCGCAGCGCATACATATTCTTCCTTGTCCGGATTCCTGCTTATAATCTTCTCCGCAATTTTATCTGACCAATGCATAGTTGTATACTCCTTTACGCTTGTGAGCGGATTCGCCTGCCCTTTTTAGCGCTGCCGAAGCACTCACCCGTTGTACCTTTTATTTTGACGTTCTTTTTCCGGCAGTTTCTAATTATACAATATGCCGTAAATAAAGTCAATGTATGAAGAAATATGAAAATACAGTCAATTGGGAAACGCCATGTTATTCAGGTGCCTGTTTCAATCATGAAAATTTCTTCCACAGGAAATGGATCTTCCCCGCTTTTCATGGGGCGCAGCTGCCCCCCATGAAAAGCTCAGGAATTGTCGGAAAATAACCGCTGCAACTTATTCAGACAAAAACCGGGAAATACAATAAAACTTGCTATGAACCTGCAGCGGTTATTTGCATACACTTCCTTACACAGTCAGGAGATATTTCACTTAACTTCACGCTGTATGACATTCCCTATCCAAACCAGTTATCCAGGTATGCACTCCCCTGCAGCACAAAAGATAACGGATGCTTTTAAAAAAATGTGTTTTTACCGTGTCGTACCATTGCAGCTATCTGATTAACGCTGGCTGCTCCCGATGTCTGCGGTTCCATCCTGCTAAATAAGGCTGCCGCCCGCAAGTTTTTTGCGGTAAGCTGCCTTTTTTCAGCCCTGAGCTGCAATAATGGCAGGTAACCCTCCCGAACTGCCTGCCATTCTGTACACAAATATCTATTTTTATTCGGACATCTTTTCTAATGTCGCAAAAGTACTATATCAAACATTCCCTCTCCATGCAGGAACATTCAAATAAATTTTCTTACAGCCCACTTTGGTTTCCGCCTTGTACCCTGCTGTTCCAGTAAACCCTGTTCCTGAAGAAGAGAAAACATTCTGGAAACCGTTCTCTTAGAGACTCCTAACTGACCGGCATACTGCGCCTGGGTTAATTCCGGATTATTCTCAATTATATTTAATAATCTCTGATTCTGCAAAACTTCCATATACGCTGCCAACCTGCGATACCTTTCAACGGCATCTAACTCTGTTTTGACGCCAAATTTAACATTGCCAAGTTCATCTTTAACGCCATCAGCGTCATCTTTAGCGCCATCAACATCATTTTTAACGCCATCAGCATCATCTTCAATGCCATCAGCATCATCTTCAACGCCATCAACATTATATTTAGTATCATCTTTGGCGCTGATAACCTTGCAGGCGTTAACAACATCGCCAGCATTCATGATCAGTTCGCGGATACTGTCCGCCGGCAGCTCCTGACTCATCCGTTTTGCCCTGTGCAATCCAAACTACTTGTGGCGAAAACCGTCCTTCAGTCCCTCTCCGCGGAGTTCAAACTCGAATTCCGGCGGATCCGGGGCCGCCGGAAAAGGGTCATATCCCGGCCATGAGCTGACAGACGAGTAGTAAATGGTCACACCGTCCAGTTCACAGTGCTCCTGGCTGCCTTCCACATATGTCTCCTGCCAGATATAATTCTCCAGCCTGTAAGTCCCCGCAATATAGCATCCGCATACATACAGCTTATAAATACCGTAAGCAAGCAGAACCATGTAAGCTGCCCTGGCCGGAACTGCCTTTCCCATAAAATGTTCCTTTTTCAGAAGCGGTCCCTTCTTCCTCGTACCTTCATTCTTTTTCCGATAATCCTCTTCCGCTGATTGCATCCCTTCCATGGCATGTCCCGCCCCCGGCACATACACCCCTGCCGCAGAATGCATTTCTTCTATTACATATCCCGCCAGCAACGCCACCAGCAGCAGGATATACGCATATCCGTACCGGGGCATAGGCGCGTTAAACTGCCAGAACAGATAGCAGACCGCCATAGTCACCAGCACCAGCAGCACATCCGGTTTCTCCTGCTTTCTTTTCAGAAATTGTGCAGACATACCCTGTGACTTCCCTGGAATGCACTTCTTCCATGGAATGCACTTCTTCCATGGAATACATTTCCTCCATATTACAGTCACAACCGCCATCCCGGCTGTCACCACGCAGGAAAGCCAATCTCCCACTATCAGCAGCTTTTCCATCAGCGACAGCTCGTTCCGGAACCAGTTGGGGAACCACACAAGCAGCTTATCTCCGTCCGCCAGCTGATTGCTCCCCCGACCCCAGGTTCTGATGCAATATGCATCTCCTCTGAGAATTTCCTCCGGTATCTTCCAGTCTACCCGGAACAGGTCCAACACCGCGGAAGGATAGAGCAGCCACCCCGTGATGAGCACCGTTCTGGCTATCCAGGGCACCGCTGTCACCAGCCCCAGCAGGAGATAGATACCGATTTCCTTCCAACGCTTTTCCGTCAGCAGCCTGTATGCAGGCTTGATTATCAGCACCAGAATCAGTCCCGCGGTCACTTTCAGCGTCAGGGCATACACAGCCGCCACACAGAGCAGGGCATAAGGTGCTGCATTCTCCCTTCTCTCCCTGTCTTCCTCTTCCAACTGCGACAGCCATTTTATAACGATAAAAAATATCGTGCACATTACCGCGTAATCCGAGGAAGGCGCAATGATTTCATCCCAGATGGTAGTCAGATAATAGGCCGCTCCCGCTCTGGCGTAATCCGACAGAAGCATTTTCCGCCTCCGAAAACATTTCAGCAGATCCAGTACCATTGTACTCAGGAGAAAAGCGATCAGTCCATTTACTGCGTGAAGGGAACGTCCCAGAAGAAACTTCATGCTGTAAAGCGCAGACAGTGCAAAAATCGAGCTGTTGTATCCGAATCTCATGTGGAGATTGCCCAGTCCCTTTACCACCCCATATTCCTCTATCCAGTGGATGCTCTGTCCATGATACAGGTTCATATCCGGTACCATATAGCCTCTGGATGTAAAATAGCTCCATACAAAAAACAGAAATGAAATCAGTATCCTGCGGGACAGCGGACAATTTTCCCACGCATTTTTCAGAAAAGAAGCCATAGACTGCCGCAAGGCGATACAGGCTCCAAAGCAGGCCGCAATCAGAATCAGGTTAGCCGTCATCCCAACCCCGCCGAACAAGCTGAATATCTGAGCATAAACAGCAGCAATAACGAAACCTGCCATACAGACACTGTCCAACCGCTTCATCGAAAAGTGCAGATATTTTTCTGCAAACCTGAAAAATACAAACCCCATACAGAAGCAGGTGAACAAAATGTAAATCCAGTTAATGATGATCGTCAGCATAGCTCTCTTCTCCCTTCTGCTCATACGCATATTTGGGGAATTGTCAGAAAAACTGATACAATTCCCTTTTGATTACAGGGTTCGCAAAACGAGTGGTGTAATTATACAATATAACATAATTAAAGTCAATTATACCGAAACGCCGCAGTCTGTTGGTTCATTCGTTACTGTTCGCTCGGTGCCGGCGCGAGGCGTTTTTGTGCGCACTTTGTCCGGACAATCCCAGGCAGTCGAAGCGATTGCCTTGACAGCATGCGCCAAAATGAGCGCACTTTGCTCAATTCATGGCAATAGAATTCTGCACATGAATTCTATTGTATGTGTGCATCATGTTGCTGTGAACAGTGACTTTCAGACAAAGATATTTGAGTATCAAACCAGCCAGAAACAGAAGCGTCAGGGAGTACCACCGTTTTGCACAAATCTTAAGAGCGCCGCCCCCTGTCCCGGTTTCGACGCTCTTGCCCCATAGCAGCCCTATTCGAATGTCACAGTCTGCTCCAGATATTCAGTTTTAATCACTATGTAAGGACTGGACGGCGTTTTATTCTCCTGATCCGGCGCTTCCGGTCCAAGAAGGCTGGTGTTGACCACGATGTTCGTGTCCGTCAGATACAATTCATTCACCGCAATGCTGTATCCCCCCGTCTCCTGCTCCCCGTATCCGATACAGATATACAGGTTCGCATTGTCCGTATAGGTAATCTGGAACGGTTCTTTCTTTTTGCCTTCGATAATTGCTTTCAGCTGCTCCGGTATCTTCTCCTCTCCCAGAACCGTAAATTCCAGGTCCCGCAGTTTGATCTTCTCTTCGCTGAGAAGCGTACATCCGCTCAGCAGCAGGGTACAGGCAGTCAGGAACACCAGAAATCCCGACCGTATTAATTTTCCTGCAGCTTTCCAATGGATACAATGTAATTTCAACGAAAGACCCCACAATCTTTTTCTCTATATTCTATGTACTTTTTTCCTTTTCTATGCTAATATAGAAAGCGTGCAGCGTGAGATATATTCATACGCCCTGTATTTTATCCGTCAGATATTTTCAGCTGTACCCATACTCGTGAGCACATTCATATGTCTCCTTTTTGCCTGCCATTTCACCGGCACCATTCGTTATACATGCAGGTTGGCAAATGTTTTGTCCATGAGTATCCATGTGAGGCCATCATCATCTGCCGGTCTGCTCATGGCAGGAATATAGCTTTCGGTCTTATAATCACTGTTCTGACAGTGGCTTTATTAGTACATGACCGCCTATCTATTCAATGTGCAGTATAATTTCCAGATTATATCGCAGGAAAGGTTCATACAATGATTCGACTCATACTGGTTGCAATTTATTTAATCCTGTTTCTGGTGCTTGGCATACCGGCGCTGCTGGTGCTGTGGCTCATCGGAAAGTCCGATCCCGGACGCAAAGACCGGGCGGCAAAGGCAATCGTAGGCTGGGGATTCCGCTGCATCGCCTTTCTCGCCGGCACGAAGCTGATTGTCAGGGGTACGGAAAATATCCCCGCCGACAGCGCCGTCCTCTACGTGGGCAACCACCGCAGCTATTTCGATATCGTGCTCACTTATTCCCATTTTCCCGGCATCACCGGGTATGTGGCGAAGAAAGAGATGCTCCGGTGGGTACTGCTGAAGGACTGGATGAAGGCAATCCACTGCCTCTTTCTTGACAGGGACAATATCAAGGAAGGGCTGAAAACAATCCTGAAAGGCGTGGAAGAGGTCAAAAGCGGCACCTCCCTCTGCATTTTCCCGGAGGGAACCCGCAACCGGGTAAATGACACATTCCTTCCTTTCCACGAGGGCAGCTTCAAGATTGCGGAAAAAGGCGGCGTGCCCGTAGTCCCCATGGTGATTCTCAACTCTGCCGCCATATTCGAGGACCATTTGCCCCGGATTCGGAAAGCCACTGTCATCATCGAGTTCCAGAAGCCCATTTACCTGGACGAACTGGATAAAAATGAGCGAAAAAAACTGGGAACCCATGTCAGCGGCCTGATCGAAAGCAGATATTTCGAAGTGAAGAAAGAATACATGCCATAAGCTGCCCCGGACTGTACTACAGCATCATAATAATAAGGTGTCATAATAAAACCGGCCTGATTGTTCACCCGGAGAAATGCGATTGAATACAACGAAATGAAATCCCCGGTCATCCGCGCGTCAGAAATTCTTATCTGCCATGGATGTATGGGGATTTACTGTGTGTCCCAAACGGGAAGTTCCACCGTGAATGTAGTCACTTCGTCCACGCTGTCTGCGGTAATGCTGCCTCCGTGAAGCGTGACAATGTCCTTCGCAATAGCCAGTCCCAATCCGGCCCCCCCGTTGTTTGTGGAGCGGGCTTCGTCCAGACGGAAAAACTTCTCAAAGACAGCGTTCAGCTTCTGGGCCGGAATCGTTTTTCCCCTGTTTGAAAAGGTGATGTAAACTTTTTCTTCCGCCTCAATACACCTGACCTGTATCTCCGTGTCCGGATAGCTGTAGGCGACGGCATTTTTCAGAATGTTATTAAAAACTCTCGCCAGCTTTTCACCGTCTCCGTAGACGGTGATGCTCTCTTCCGAATCCGTTATCTCCCCATCGTCAGACGCGCCCCGCCAGGACTGCAGGTCCAGTCTGACGGTATTTCCATGTGCGCTTAAAATCGGATAAAATTCATCGGTTAACTGTATCAGCATAAAGTGCAGGTCCACTGTCTCTTTCTCCAGTATAATCTGCTGCAGATTATACCGGGTGATCTCGAAGAATTCATTAATCAGCTTTTCCAGGCGGTGGGCTTTGTCCAAAGTAATATGAATGTATTTCGTCTTCTGTGCCTGGGGCATGTCCCGGGCTTCGTCCAGCAGGCTCAGATAGCCGATGACAGAGGTAAGCGGCGTTTTCAGGTCATGGGCGAGATAGGTAATCAGGTCGTTTTTCCTCCCGGCCTCCTCCTTCTGCAGCTGCTCCTGTCTCTGCATGGCTGCCTTGATCTCCGCCATCTGCAGGGACACCTCCGCATATTCCGCCGGAAATACTTCCGAAGCTTCCCTGTCATGGCGCATGAAATCGTTTATCATCTTTCCCGCGGCGCGTATTACCTGCTTTTCCCGGTAAGAAGCATAGGCAACCGATATCAGCCGGATCACCAGCACCAACAGAACTACACCCACCAGGAAGATTTCGAACGCCAGTTCTTTCACTCTGGCCCATCGTATGGTTGCGGTATAATATCCCTCCTGCCCATCCGCCACCGCTACCCATTCATGATACACATAATTGCGGTCAAACCAGTCCCGCACGAAGCCGTTCAGCAGTTGATCCAGGACTAAATAAAAGAAATTGCAGAGAAAGAAGCCCCCTCCAATCAGCAGCAGCGTGATAACAGCCCTCTTTACTCTTCTGTTAGCCTTCAATTTTATATCCGCACCCCCAGACCGTCTTGATATACTTCGGCTCCTCGAAGGAATCTCCCATTTTCTCTCTCAGATGCCGGATATGCACCGTGATGGTATTGTTGTTCTTGGTATAGTACTCTTCCTCCCAGATCAGATGAAACAGCTCCTCCGCGCTGACCACCTGGCCCTTTCGCTGGCAGAGGATTCGCAGAATGGCGAATTCCGTAGGTGTCAGACTTAAAGGCTTCTCGTTTAAAAAGCACTCATGAGTCTTGTCATTCAGCACCAGCCCCGAAACGGAATAAACATCCTCCTGCAGCGTGCCCGTGTTGTATCTCTTGTAGCGGCGCAGCTGGGCTTTCACCCTGGCTACCAGTTCCAGGGGCAGGAAAGGCTTTGTCATGTAATCATCTGCCCCCAGAGTCAGGCCATTGATCTTATCCAGTTCCCCGTCCCTGGCTGTCAGCATGATGATGGGATAGTTATGCTTTTCCCGAATCCTGCGGCAGATTTCCAGGCCGCTGGCCCCGGGAAGCATAATGTCCAGGATGGCCAGATCCGGCACTTCTGTCTCCGCCGCTTTCATCGCCGCTGTCCCGTCATAGCATTTCAGGACCTGGAAACCCTCGTTTTTCAGGTAAAGCTCTACCAGGTCCGCAATCTCCTGTTCGTCGTCGGCTATCAATATTTTTTCGTCCATTTCATACCTCGGTTCTGCGTTCGTTCCGTGCCGTTTTCACTGCACTTTCCCATTTTATGATAATATCGGGAAGATTGGATTAAGATTTTATAAATATTTCCTCTTCCGCCCTCTCACGCAGGAATTTCAGGACCTCCCCAAAGCCCATATCATGGGAAGCTTTGACCAGCACGGTGCTTCCCTCCGGCACCAGCCCGCCCGGATCGGCCGCAAGCGCCTTCATCAGGGCAGGCGTGTCCGGAAACCAGGAAATCCCGGCCTCCGCACTCCCATGCTCTTTTGCCGTTTCCGCCAATATATCCCTGTCCATACAACGGGAACCCCCGGTCTTCGCTTTCACATATTCTTCCGCCGCCCGAAACATATGCCTGGACTCCTCACCCACGCAGAGAATATGGTCAATCCCCAACATCCCTGCCTGCCTGCCGATTTCCGCATGATAGTCGGAAGATTTCTCTCCCAGGTTCAGCATATCCCCCAGTATCGCCACCTTCTCCGTGTCCGCCATGGCCAGCAGGCTCACCGCCGCTTTCACGGATGCCGGGTTGGCGTTGTAGCAGTCATCAATGATGGTATATCGGGGCAGGCGCAGGATATTGGTCCGCCCGCTGACGGCAGATACTTTGGCGATGCCCGCTGCAATGTCATCCTGAGACAGACCCAAAAGTCCCGCCACGCAGGCAGCAGCAGCAGCATTCAATACCATATGCTCCCCCGGCAGCGGAATATGGACCGGCAATCCTGTACATGTCTCACACCTTACGGTCTCCTCCTGCTCCGTTCTGTCTGTAACGGACAAACTGTCCTGTGGCATCTCCCCGGTACGGCTTTCTCCCTGGGATTTATGCATCCCGGCAGTTCCCGCGTCTCTTTTCCTCAGCGTCTCACTTTCCTCCGGCTTCTCATCTCCTTCCGGCAGCCGGCGCATCCGCAGGACAGCATCACTGCCCCACAGCCCTTTACCCACGATATCCACCATGGAGACTTCCTCCGCCGGATTCTTTCCCAGTCCGAAGAAACGGGGTCTGTGTCCCTTGATCTCATCCAGCGCGGCCAGCTTGTCATCCTCGCCGTTCAGGCAGATTTCCCCGTCCTCCGCCATATAATCAAAGATTTCCGACTTTGCCCTGAGGATACCGTCCCTGTCTATTAAGTTGTTCAGATGGCTCTGACCGATATTCGTGATCACGCAGATATCGGGACGGGCCATTTTGCTCAGGCGGCGCATCTCTCCGAAATCACTGATCCCCATCTCCACCACCGCGGCTTCATGCTCCCTGCGGATGCGCAGAAGCGTCAGGGGGACGCCGATCTCGTTATTGAAATTTCCCTCGGTCTTCAGCACATGATATTTTTCGGAGAGTACTCCCGCCATGAACTCCTTGGTGCTGGTCTTGCCCACGCTGCCGGTGATTCCCACGATTTTCACGGAAAGCTTTTTCCTGTAAGCCTCCGCAATATCCTTCAGCGCCTGCAGCGTATCCTCCACCAGGACATAGGAACCCCATTCCGAAGCTTTGCACCCATGTTCCGCCTCCACCTGTTCCGGGCTCTTCTGCGTCACAGCCAGAACCGCTCCCCTGGCAAATGTGCCCGGGATAAATTTATGTCCGTCCACCCGCTCCCCCACAGTGGCGATGAATACCCCCTGAGGCTCCGCAAGCCTGGAATCTATGACCACAGAACTGACAAGCGCATTTCTGACATCCATGTCAGTTTTTGTCGTTTTACCCTGAAGAATCAGTTTTCCTCCGCATGCCTCCGCTATTTCCCCGATTGATAAATCCATCATATCAAATTTCCATATCCTTTCCCGGTATTATCAGTGAACCGTGATTCCGAACTTTTCTTATGCGCCAGCTCCAAGATCGTCTCGCACAGCTGTCCGAAATCCATCCCCGCTGCGGCGGCTTCCTGGGGCAGCAGCGAGGTGGGTGTCATTCCCGGCAATGTATTGCCCTCCAGACAGAAAATCTCACCCGCCTCATTCATGACAAAGTCCATCCGGGCATAGCTTTTCAGGCGCAGAGCCCGGAATACCCGCTCGGAGATTTCCTGCATCTTTCGCGCTTTCTCCTCCGGAATCCGGGCAGGACAGGTCTCCACGGTGGTGCCTGGCTGGTATTTATTTTTATAATCGTAGAATCCCGCTTTCGGCGCCATCTCTATCACCGGAAGCGCTTTCCCGTCCAGCACTCCCACGGAAAACTCTCTTCCCCGAATATACTGTTCCACAATGATCTCGTCGCCATACCGGAAAGCCTCTTCCATGGCCTTCTCATACTCCTCTTCATTGCGGGCAATGCAGACACCGATACTGGAGCCGCCGCAGGACGCTTTTACAATACGTGGATACGGAATTTCGTTTTCCGGATTCTTGCTCTGCGGCAACTCACCCTGCGCCATCCCGCTTTGCAGATTCTCACTTTGCGCCATCCCGCTTTGCAGATTCTCACTTTGCGGCTTCCCACTTTGCAGATTCCCGCTTTGCAGATTCCCGCTTTGCAGATTATCGCTTTGCGGCTTCCCGCTTTGCAAATTACCGCTTTGCGGCTTCCCCCTTTGCAGATTATCGCTTTGCAGCGCCCTGTTTTGCCGCATTGTATTCTGCCGGGCCTCGCCCTTTTTCAGCCGGATACCCGCAGGGGTTGGAATGTGATATGTCTGAAAAAGATCTTTCGCAATACCCTTGTCCATGGCAAGGCAGGAACCCACAGAATCCGCCCCGGTGTAAGAAATTCCCATCAGTTCAAAGCATGCCTGTATCCTGCCGTCCTCTCCATTGGCACCGTGCAATGCCAGAAACACACAGTCTGCCTCCTGACAGATCTTCAGCACATTGGGGCCGAAAAAGCTCTTTCCTCCGTCTTTCCGCAGCGCTTTTACCGTCTCCACGTCCGGGGCATTCTCTCCCACCGCACTTACAGAAGCTGCCCAGTCCTGCTCCCATGTAAAGATACCCTCCGTATCCCCTTCTATTCCCAGATACACATCCAACAAAACAGCCTGATGCCCGTTATTCTTCAGCGCATGATAAATCATACCGCCGGAGCTCAGGGACACATCACGCTCCGTACTGTTTCCTCCTGCCAACACCACTATTTTCATAAAATAATTTCCTTCCCGCTTTTTTATGCCTGCTTTAGCACTGCCGTAAGAACTCCCCCCGCAGTGAGAGCAGAAAAGCACTGTTATAAATAATTATTCTCCTGCCCGCCGGGGAATGCCTCCAGAAGCAGACTTTTGGCTGCAATATCTATTTTAACATAAACTTCCCATAACACAAGCAAATATGCAATCTCCTCCTGAACGCATCACTGGCATGAGACTTCCACATAAGGCGCACATTCCTGCAGGGAATCCGGCAGCACGTCTCTTTCTATAAAGTACAGTTCATGCAGCGCTCTCGTACAGCCCAGATACACTTTACGCCTGAAATGGGCGCTCTTCACATTGGGATAAATACAGTTGAACAGTATCACTGCGTCAAACTCCAATCCCTTTGCCAACAAAAGCGGAATGATTACAACTCTGTCTTTCATCTCCTCGTCAGGCGAGATGATCATCTGTACCTCCCTGTCTTTCTGCAGGCAGGATTTCACCGCAAGGGCTTCCTCATCGTTATTGACGATAATTGCCACTGAAGCATATTTCTCCAACCGCTCCAGTATGGGGGCAAGGCAGGAGAACAGGTCTTTGCTTATGATATACTGAGGCTTCCTGACCGTCCGCGCAAAATAAGAGTACTCGTCTTCTATTGACTGGTCTGCCTGGCTGATCAGCCGGAAAGCCAGCGCGTTGATGTCACTGGAGGAACGGTAGCATTTGCTGAGCCTGATTCGCACCAGGTCAGTCCCGAAAATCCATTCATACGTGTCGTATTTTTGAATAGTCGTCACCGAATTGACGGTCTGCCAGATATCACCCAACAGAGTGAAGCTGCTTCCGGGGAACAGGGATTTCACAATATACAGCTGCAGCAGATTGTAATCCTGGGATTCATCGATAACCGTATGATAAATATTGGGAAACGGCGCAGCCTCCCCCGTCAATACCCTGATGAGAAGATAAAGCAGCGCGTCCTCGTACAGAAGCTTCCCGCGTTTCAACGAATAAAACAGCCTTTCCGCCTCCTCATCATCCTCCCCGATGTGCTGCAGATAATCCGCGAAAACTTCCTTCGTCTGCTCTTGCGCATCCAGTCTGTTCAGACGGGTTATTTCATTCTGCGCACTCTGCAGATATTCCTGCATCGTCCTTTTATAGACAATCTTTGCCTCCTTTGCGGATAAGACATCGTCGTCGTTTGTCAGGATATCATTGCAGATTTCCTCTCTATGCAGAACAAAAAAGTCCTCGATGGTCTTTCTGACCAGGTGGCGCAGCCTCTCACAGCGGGACCGGAAGTCCAGAGCACGCCCCACGTTCAACTTGCTTTGCAAAAGCCCGGGCGATACCAGGATTTCCTCCTTATAACGGATTTCCGGTATCTGAAAAGGAAACGAGGCAAAATAATCAATGCAGTACTGCAGCATATCCGCCGAGTATTTGATCTGAATCCACTTGAGCCGTTCTTCCGCCAAGCTTTCTTCGATCACCTTAAGCTGCCGGTAATAATCCTCCACTTCCATGCCTTCGTCCAGATATGCTTCCAGAAGGTCGGCAAAAACCTTTGTTTCCGCAGGCTCCTCTCCCAGATCGGGAAGTATTGTTGAAATATAGGATCCAAATATGCTGTTGTTCGATAATATCAGAATATTTTTCGCTTTTACGGTGTCCTTATTGCAATAAAGGACATATGCAAGACGGTGAAGGCCTATACTGGTCTTTCCGCTGCCCGCCAGTCCATAGATCAGACAGGAATGCCTTGTATCACTGCGGATTGCCGCGTTTTGTTCCTTTTGAATGCTTCCCACGATGACTTTCAGCTTATGGTCGGCCTGTTTGGACAAAACCTCTCCCAGGATGTCGTCATACATGGACGAGTTGGTGTCATACACGAAAAGAAGACGGCCTTCTTCTATTTTGTATTGTTTTTTTCCCGTCATTTCGACTTCGTTTTTATAATCATTGACCTGGTACCAGGCAGGCCCAAGGTCAAACTGATAGAACATGGAAGAGACGGGCGCTCTCCAGTCGACAACGTATATTTCCCGGGATTCCTCCTCTGTAAGGCTGAAGATACCGATGTAGACCGTACTGTTTTCGCCGGTTTCGCTCTCCGTAAAATCCACGCGGCCAAAATAGGGCGAGCTCTCCATTTTCCGCAGTCTCCGTATCTCCGTTTCGTTCCGCTGGTATTGAGCCTCCGTGAGCTTTACAGCGGCCTCCTGGGAGCTTAAAAGGATAACATCGTCAAAGTCACGTATCACATGCCGGTTATCATCCCACATATCCTTTCGTTCCTGGACAACCTGACTTTTCAGCGATGCTTTTTCGCCACACAGCCGCTCCAGCCTGCTCCGGATGATTCCCTCCACTTTTCCGAGATATTCCACCTCATTCTGAAAATCACTCTTTTCCATCGGTCTGCTCCTTTCATCTTCCCATTTTCGGGAAATGCCGAAAATACATTTTCCTGTACCTCTGTCAGTTATCTTAGACATTTCCTTAGTGATGATAGCATAGCCGGAAACGGCATTACAAGACTTGTAATATGCCCATTTTTTTGATATAATATATACACGGTGAGAGGGGCTGCAAAGCGACTCCTCTCATTTTGTTGTGAAAGTCTTCAAATTGGACTTTGCGGCACCGCTGAATCTTACCCTTTTACTTTTGAAACGATTATCCGGGCGGCCGGCCCGTAAGCCATGGACGAGGTTTTACGATATTACAGCAGGCCTGTCCGAATTGCCGCTATTACTTTGCTCAGGAATTGTCGGAAAATAACTGATACAGCTTCTTTAGAAAAAAGCCCGGAAATACAAGGAAAACAGCTTCATCTTCATCACAATGCTTGCGCAATCAGCTGACAACGTTTATAATAGTGACAGTTTCCGCCGCCTGACGCTGACGGTGCCCAATGCATTCAGGAACGGAACGAAAAACAATTTTCCCCATGTCAGATACTGATATGGGAAATATAAAAATCGCAATACTGTTGCCACGACGCATGTAAAACAAAAATCAGGAGGTATTATCATGAGTATCAGAATCGGTATTTTAGGCTACGGTAATCTGGGACGGGGCGTGGAATGCGCAGTCCGCCAGAATCCGGATATGGAACTGAAGGCTGTCTTCACCAGGAGAAATCCCGCCGATGTAACAATCCTTACGGAGACGGCAAAGGTCTGCCCTGTCAGCGAGGCGGAAAACTGGAAAGACGAACTGGATGTGCTTATCCTCTGCGGCGGCAGCGCAACAGACCTTCCGGTACAGACACCCCGGTATGCGGAACTCTTCAATGTGGTGGACAGCTTTGACACCCATGCCAGGATTCCGGAGCATTTCGCAAATGTGGACGCCGCCGCGAGGAAAGGCGGCAGGACGGCCATCATCTCCGTGGGCTGGGACCCGGGCATGTTTTCCCTGAACAGGATGTATGCCAATGCCATTCTCCCTGAAGGAAAGGATTACACCTTCTGGGGACGGGGCGTAAGCCAGGGACATTCCGATGCCGTGCGCAGAATTGCAGGCGTAAAGGATGCAAGACAGTACACCATCCCGGTGGAAAGCGCGCTTGCAGCAGTCAGAGCCGGAGAAAATCCGGAACTGTCCACCCGCCAGAAACATACCAGGGAATGCTTTGTGGTAGCGGAAGAGGGCGCAGACAAGGCAAGGATTGAAGAAGAGATCAAAACCATGCCCAACTATTTCGCCGACTACGACACCGTAGTGCATTTTATCAGCGAGGAAGAGCTGAAGCGGGAGCACAGCGGAATTCCCCACGGCGGCCTTGTACTGCGCAGCGGTTCCACCGGCTGGGAGAGGGAAAACAGGCACCTCATAGAGTACAGCCTGAAGCTGGACTCCAACCCGGAATTCACAGCTAGTGTGATTATCGCCTACGCCAGGGCTGCATACCGTCTCTCACAGGAAGGCGCAGCAGGCTGTAAAACGGTCTTTGATATCGCTCCGGCTTACTTAAGCGCAAAAAGCGCCGAGGAACTAAGGGCCTCCCTGCTCTGACAGGATCTGAACAGCGTCCTCTTTTTACTTTATACACTATATGCAGAAATTATACACACTTTTTCTATAGAATATCCGTTTAAAACCTTGCATTTCCAACCGGAATGTTGTATAGTGTGTTAAGGTAAAAACAACAAAAATTCATCTTATACGGAGGCTTATTATTCATATGAAAGAAAAGGTAGTTCTTGCTTACTCGGGCGGCCTGGATACCACCGCCATCATTCCCTGGTTAAAGGAAAATTTTGATTACGAAGTCATCTGCGTCTGCGTAGACTGCGGACAGGCGGAAGAACTGGACGGACTGGAGGAACGTGCCATATCCTGCGGCGCTTCCAAGCTCTACATTGAGAATGTCATTGACGAATTCTGCGACGAGTACATAGTTCCCTGCGTTCAGGCAAACGCCGTCTACGAAAACAAATATCTGCTGGGCACTTCCATGGCAAGGCCGCTGATCGCTAAGAAGCTGGTGGAAATCGCGAGAAAAGAAGGCGCTACCGCTATCTGCCACGGCGCTACCGGCAAGGGGAACGACCAGATCCGTTTCGAACTGGGTATCAAGGCGCTGGCTCCTGACATAAAGATCATTGCCGCATGGCGAAATGACAAATGGACCATGGATTCCCGGGAATCCGAGATCGAATACTGCAAGGCTCACGGAATCCACCTTCCTTTCTCCGCGGATTCCTCTTACAGCCGCGACCGCAATATCTGGCATATCAGCCATGAGGGGCTGGAGTTGGAAGATCCTGCAAACGAGCCTAATTACGAGCATGTTCTGGTACTGGGCACCACCCCCGAGAAGGCCCCCGACGAAGGCGAGTATGTCACCATGACTTTTGAAAAAGGCGTTCCCACCTCCGTAAACGGAAAAGCGATGAAGGTTTCCGATATCATCCATACGCTGAACGAACTGGGCGGCAAGCATGGCATCGGCATCATCGACATCGTGGAAAACCGTGTGGTCGGCATGAAGTCCCGCGGCGTATATGAGACTCCCGGCGGCACCATCCTGATGGAGGCGCATCAGCAGCTGGAAGAGCTGATCCTGGACAGGGATACCTACGCAATGAAAAAGGAAATGGGAAGCCGTTTCGCAAGCCTTGTCTATGAAGGAAAATGGTTTACACCTCTGCGTCAGGCCGAGCAGGCATTTATCGAGGAGACACAGAAATATGTAACCGGAGAAGTGAAGTTCAAGCTGTACAAGGGCAATATCATCAAAGCCGGCACTACTTCTCCGTATACCTTATACAATGAGAGCATTGCTTCCTTCACCACGGGCGACCTGTATGACCACCATGACGCGGAGGGCTTTATCAACCTGTTCGGACTTTCCTGTAAGGTCAGGGCGATGAAGATGGCCGACCAAGGTGAGAAGTTGTTCTAATGCATGAAAGTACCATGCATAAGAACAACTAGATCTCACCTGGGAGAAGTTGTTCTAATGCACGAAAGTACCCTGCATAAGAACAACTAGATCTCACCTGGGAGAAGTTGTTCTAAAGTTGTTCTTAATATTCGGGAATTGGAGTCATTGTATATGAAGTTGTTCATAGCCTATATCGTGATCGTAAATATAATCGGTTTTGTATTGATGGGTGTGGATAAGAAAAGAGCCATCCGGGGTGCCTGGCGCATCCCGGAGGCTTCTTTATTTGGCGCTGCTCTGTTGGGAGGGGCTTTGGGCTGCACCCTGGGCATGCGGCATTTTCGGCATAAAACGAAACACTGGTATTTTAAATACGGTATGCCGCTGATTTTTATAGCAGAATGCGTTCTGCTTTTCTGGCTGTACAGCTTACTGCAGTAAATTCCATTCGAACCTGTGAGCCGGGCAGGCGTTGTCGCTTACCGGGACTGCACAGGTTCCCATAAGCTGCAATAGCTTATTGCCTGATTCACAGCTGCTTTCTTTTGTGCAAAGTAAGGCAGCTGCAGACAGGGAAAATACCGTAGCCACACAAAAACTCAGGTAGTCACAATCACGCCTCCGTCGTTGGCGTACATGCTGCTGATTCCCCTTGTATCCATAATAATGCATTCCTGAAAGGCGGCGTTTGCCAAAATCTGGGTTTTCACCTGTTCGGCGCGCTCCGGCGCATTGCAGTGCGTGATAATCAGCCTTCTCTCCTCCGGCCTTTTCACCTCTGAAGCCGCCAGTTCCGCCATTTTTCCCAGTGCCTTTTTGATTCCTATCGTCTTGCTTCTCTGGATGATTTCCCCTTTATCCGCCCCCATTACCGGCTTAATATTCAAGGTAGACGCTACCAGCGCCTTCACCCCGGTGAGACGGCCGTTTTTGCGCAGGGTCTCCAGATTATCCAATACAAAATAGGTTTGAACACTGTCTCTGAATGCTTCAATCTTTTCCACGATTTGCTCAAACGGATAACCTGCCTCCTCCAGTTCCATCAGTTTCAAGGCAATCTGAGCCTCTCCTCCGCTGGCGGACTGGGAATCCACTACATGAATCTGCTTCTTTCCGTATTTTTCCTCATAAGACTTTTTCCCCAGCATGGCACTGTTATAACTCCCGCTCAGATGAGACGAAAGCGTTACCGCATATATATGCTCAGCCGTTGCCGCATAGCTTTCCATAAAACGTTCCGGAGACGGGCAGGACGACCTGGGACATTTCGGATATTCTGCCACCTTTTTCAGGAATTCCGCCTGATTAAAGTGTTCATCATCCATTATACTGTACTCTCCCACTTCCAATCCCAGCGGCACCCGCTCAAATCTCTGGTCCAAAAGCAATTTCTCCGGCAGTTCACAACAGCTGTCCACGACAATTTTATAACTCATGATATCCTCTCCTATCCTCTGTTTTCACTCTCTGATATGAATTTGTTTACAAACTCACAGGATAAAATCATGCTCACATCAGAACAATGTCATGTTATAAAACATCACATATCAGGGTTTTTAAAAATTCTTTATGTAGTTTTGCTTACTACATATAATAGCACAGATTACAGCTATATGTAAAGCATATTATATGCTGTTTCGAAAATAATATGTCTCGGGATTTTGAAAAAAATTCCGAAAAAATTTTTTTGCTCTCTACATATATTAAATATATGCCGATATATTAATATGGTTTTTTGTAGCCATTTCAATTCCTGTTGCAAATTTCGTTTATCGGTTCCCATAAAGAATCAACTGTGCCAGGAACATGCCCCTTCCAGGATGCCAATGTCCGGTTACGGATTCAGCGGAAACTGATATCCATGACTATCGGCAGGAGGCTCTGGCTAATAAAGAAAAGCAGAAAGAATAGGATGATCAGATGAGCGACTATATCATTTTTACCGATGGAGATGTAGATTTACCCTCTCCCTACGGAACAGAAGTATCTCTGTTACCCCAGTACTATTACTTTGAAGAAAACAAAATTTACGGAGACGAACAAATCCTGACCCGGGATGCATTCTTCGAGCAGCTGAGCAGCCGCAGAGCTTACACCGCCGGCGTCAATCCGGATTTTGTCCGCAGAAGTTTTGAAGCCGCTTTGCAGGAAGAAAAAGGCATCTTATGTATCACTGTCTCTTCCGGATTAAGCGGCTCTTACAACACAATCTGCATGGTTGCAGACGATTTAAAACAACATTATCCCGGCTGTGAGATAGAAGTAATCGACTCCCTGAGCGCCACCCTGGGAAGCGGCTTTTTATGTGTTGACGCCCTGGAAATGAAAAAAGCCGGCAGGACATTGCAGGAAAATGCCGCAGAAATCAGAAAACGTGTAAATCTGATTGACCTGTACTTTGTGGTAGACGATTTCAAATATCTGGTACAGGGCGGACGTGTCTCTCCCAGTGTGGGCAAAATCGGAGATATCCTGGACATTAAAGTGATACTCACCATGAATGACGGACGTATCGAGCCTTACCGGAAGAACCGCGGCATCAATGCAGCCCTCCGGAATCTCCAGCGCATTGCCCAGTCCCGAAAAATCGGCAGGCTTGGCTCCATCTATGTGGGCAACAAAGATCTGTTTGAAAAATGTAAATCCCTGGTAAACAGTGATTATGAGGCAACACTGAACCTGATCGTTTCCTCCCATGTAGGTCCCAACACTACAGGCATCGCTATCGAATGGGCTGATGAAAAATAGTTCTATGCAAGGCGGGGCAGCCCATTGGCATGTAAGTCCTGTGAAAGTCGCCACGGGAAAGGCCGGTACCCTCATGCAGGGTTGCCGGCCTTTCGTGCCATGCAGGCAGCGCGCCATCCACTCCTCAGACTGCTTTGACACCGCTCCTGCCTATTTTTCATTCTTGTTCAGATACTGCAGAATTCCCATATGTATGGCCCATGCCACCCGATGCTGATAATCCGGGGTACAGAGTTTCTCTGCTTCCTCTCTATTGGATAAAAACCCGCACTCGGATTCAGCTCCTAATAGGCAGACTTTACATTACAATGGGTAATCTA
>CAJUFB010000027.1:722-49315 GCA_910585805.1 uncultured Acetatifactor sp. | reverse complement strand
TATCCGCTACGGAAAAAGCGGTGAATATCAGCGCAGGGGTAAGGCTTTCCGCAGGGACAAACCTGGGCACGGCGCAGGAGCAGTTCCTGAAGATGGCAGACGCCTGCTTACAGGCAAATGCCTTTGAGGCCCGCTATATCAGCCTGGCGCGTATCGGCAACCTGCTCCTGGATGTGGCAGGGGTGGAAGACTACGACAGGCTGCTGCTGAACGGCAGCGCGGAGAATATTGTATTGCAGGACGAAGAGATAGCCGTGATCGGCGCTGTGAGGCTGGAGGTGCTTTAGTATGGAAATAAGCAGATTTACGGAGAAGCTGAACAGGGTGGAGGGAAACGTTTACCGGATCGAGGAACGGGCAGTACTGCAGGGCGGGACATATGAAGGGGAGCTTGCCCATGACAACGTGGATCCGGAAACGCTGTCCGTGTATACAGGCCCGAAACTGACAGGCGAAAAGGTTAATTCCTACAGCCTGTCTGTTCCGGCCATGGCCCCCTGGAAGCATATCATCCTGGTTTATGCGGATGCCCCGGAGGTGTACATCAGCTACAGCACGGAAGGGGACATGGTGGAGGCGGATGATGTGAACCGGCTGCAGGATGCAGTGGTGGCAGCACAGGAAGCGGTGAATGCGGAAGCGGCTGTCAGGGAAGGCCTGGCCCTGGAGGTGGAAAGGGCAGCGGAGGCGGATCAGGCCCTGCGGGATGCGCTTGCAGCGGAAGTAAAGAGGGCAATGGATGCAGAGGCACTCCTTGCAGGCAATACAGGCGGTTCTGGTGAGGGAGGCAGTATTTCATTTATTGAACAGACTACTGTTTCTACGGAAGATGGAGGCGTGAATGTCTGGACCATGCAGCTGTCAGACGGTACCAGGCGTGATTTTGAGGTCAGGAACGGGACACGCGGAAGAGATGGTGTTGATGGGATGGACGGTGCGCCGGGAAAGGATGGCGTGGATGGACGGGATGGCGCCCCCGGGCCGGCGGGAAATGATGGTGCACCAGGTAGGAACGGGACAGACGGTGTACCGGGGCCTGCAGGGAGTGATGGCTTTTCACCTACAATCACAGAGAACAGCGGAAACAGCAGTGAGGTATACAAACTGGATATTACGACAAAAAGCGGAAAGATCACTACACCTAACCTGAAGGGAGCAGATGGGAAGGACAGCACGAGGACGGAAGAGATACTGGAAATGTTTGGCGGGCTTAAGTTCTCGCAGGATGCAGATGGAAACTGGGGATATATTTCTCCAGGAGGAGATGCTGTAATTCCGTTTGGTGGAATTGGCGGTGCATTGAAACTGAATGAATGGTATCAAGTAAGTGGAGAGATGGTTTATGAAAAGAATACTGCGGATTTCTGGGTGAGTACTGGTGATGGAATCTTAAGCCAGTTATCAGGTGCGTGGGCAATTTCTGTTGATACGGAAGTACAGGCAGCAATTTCCATAAAAGTAGATGCAGGTGTATCTGGAAGCGTGTATCTTAATGGTACCAGCATTTTTTCTTTATCCAGTTCTTATGGAGCTGCATTGACATCCGAACCTGTAACTCTTGTGAAAGGCACAAACAACCTGGTAGTGAATGCATATGCGAAAGCCAGTACGTTGACAACGAAGCATTTTTATGTTTTTTTACCTGTAATTGCGAGTTTGTGATTCGGTGATGAAAGACTGGGGGGAGAGATAGGTGTATGGAAATAATAGGTATGGAGAATTTCTGTATGGCAATGAAAGTAAGAAAATAAATGGAGAAGAGCATTATATAGATCTGCTGAACCTGATACCGCCATTTATTACAGAACTTACGGAAATGTATGAAATGTATATTTCACAGGGGAATGAGGTGGGAAGTCTGCGGCATTCCATGGAGGATGTCATAGACCAGTGCTTTATCATGACGGCCACCTGGGGGCTGGGTCGGTGGGAAGCAGTATTTGGCATTGTAACCAATCATTCCCTATCTTATGAGCAGCGCAGGGAAGTCCTGGTAGCAAAAATGCGCGGACAGGGAACGACTACAGTGCAGATGATCAAGGATGTTGCGGCTGCATTTTCCGGCGGGGAGGTGGAAGTAACTGAGGATAACCCAAACCACCGTTTCATTGTAAGCTTTACCAGTACAAAAGGCATACCTGAAAATATGCAGGGTTTTATCTCAATGCTGGAAGAGATCAAGCCTGCGCACCTTGCGTATGAATTTAAGTACTGGCTGACGACATGGGATGAGCTGAAAAATTTTAACTGGAATGGATTAAAGGTAACAACATGGGACGGAATAAAAACGATGGAGGCAAAGTAGTATGATCTTTACCAGTATCTTTAAACTCAGGAAACCGGAAGGAACAGACCCGGTAGACATTGCGGACATTAACGGGAACATGGATATTATTGAGATGGCTCTGAACAGCCGCCCTGAAAAGACAGGGAATGCCAGTGAGATGACAGCCATATTTTCAGAAGAGAAAGAAGTAAAGGTGCTGGTGCCTGGCGAGACATTAAGAACTTCTCTGGGAAAAATCGCGGGGCTGGTTACTGATTACATATCCTTTAAAAAAGAAGTTGGGGAGGGTAGCGGAGCGGTTTCAGAAGCGCTCGGGGGCCTTAAGTTCGGGCAGGACGCAAATGGAAACTGGGGATATATCCTTCCTGATACAACGGAAGTGATCCCGTTTGGGCGTGGGGAATCCAACTGGAACGGTGAGATTGAAAATGCTGACTGGGTAAAGGTATCGTCTGGTGTATACAGCAGCTTTACCAGGGCAGTCTTCAGGAACGGGTATCTTGCAGCGATTACTGCAGACGGGACGGTTGTGTATACCACTGATGGGGAAAACTGGAAGAAATCCAGGCCGGAATACCAGGACTGCAGTCTTACCGATATTGACTGGGATGGGGGACGGTTCCTGCTTACTGGCAGCTACACGGATGGCACAGGGAAAACTGCGGGGCTGATTCTTACGACTGATGACTGGATGAAGTACCGGAAGATCAGCGTGGAAAACAGTACTGATTCGGAGACGGATTACGATACCGAATACTGTGCCGTTTACCCTGCAAATGGAAAATATGTCATTGTCGCAAAACATAAAAAGACGGATATCAGTTACCATTACATATATGTGTATGTTGGGGATCTTGAAAATGAGTGGACAGAAAAGAAACAGCTGAGTGTTTCTTCATTTCTTAAATCCATACAGAGTGTCAAGATAGTAAAAAACTCGGCAGAAATGCTTATGTGCGTAAACTATTCTTATAATCCGGGCACCAGCCTGCAGTGGTCCAGTAATGTATATAAAATAAATGACAGTGGTGCAGTTACCTGGATAACTGAGGAAAGGTCAGGCCAGACTCCGCAGATCCATGTTCTGGAATGCAGGGATGTACTGTATTATTATTCGACATCTTCAGCTGTTAAGTATAAACTGGTAAAGGTACTTGCATCAAATGAACAGGTCACCGTAAGCACGGACCAGAATTATGCTTTTGCGGATGCCGTGTATTTCAATGAGGATGAGATATTCATAAATGCCCACAGTATGCTGACAGTGAAAAAGGGAGAGAGTATTTCGGATAAGACGGTTGCCGATCTGGTGGAGATCGCGCCGGAGGACACGATGACCTGCATTACGAGGGCATTTGGGCGCCCATACATATTTGGTAACCGGGGACTGGTTATGAAACCGGTCTGAAATGGCAGCTGGAAGGAGAAGGAATGAAGAGCAGGGACAGTCCTTAGGAAGGTGAAAACTGAAAATAAAAACATGTAGCCGGACGCTTCTTCCAGGGGTATCCGGTTTTTGAATGCAAAGAAAGAGAGGTAATTGTATGGATAAGGCAAAAGCACTTGTGATCGCGGCAATATCCACGCTTATGAGCTGGCTTGGGATCCTGGCCGTGCCGGTGTTCCTGATGGTTGGATGTAACATCATCGACTATATCACCGGCATATGGGCAGCCGGGTACCGGACGGAGAACGTAAACAGCTATAAGGGGATCCGGGGGATCATCAAAAAAGTATGTATGTGGCTGCTGGTTCTGATAGGGGCATGGATCGACGTCCTGATCAACCACACCATTGAGTATGCAGGCGTAGGGATAGAGCTGCCATTTGTGGTGGCCACTGTGGTAGCTGTATGGTTAGTGGTAAATGAGATCATCAGCATTTTGGAGAATATGCTGGATATCGGCGTCCACATGCCGCCTTTCCTGCTCCCGGTAGTCAAGTACATCAGGAAGCAGGTGGAGGATAAAGCAAAAGTTCCTGGAGAGGAAGGAGAAGAGAGTAATGAGGATTAATGTACATGCCGGGCACAACCCGGACGGAAAATCAGCCTGTGGCGCAATCGGCTTCATCCGGGAGTCCACGGAGGCCCGGAAGGTGAAAGACGCTGTGATCAGCCAGCTCCGGCAGCTGGGACACACTGTATATGACTGCACCTGCGAGAACGGCACAAGCCAGTCCGATGTACTGACGAAGATTGTGAATGCCTGCAATGCGCATACTGTTGATCTGGATGTATCCATTCACTTTAATTCTGGCGCAAAAGATTCTTCCGGGAACGGGAAGACGACCGGAGTGGAGGTGCTTGTCTACAGCGTCTCAAGCAAGGCCGGGCCATATGCAGAGAAAGTGTGCGTTGCGGTCGCAGGGCTCGGCTTCCGGAACCGTGGGGTAAAGGTCAGGACAGACCTGCGCTTCCTGAAGCAGTCCAAGGCTCCCGCCATGCTGGTGGAGTGCTGCTTCGTGGACGACAGGGACGACGTGCAGCTCTACGACTGCCAGAGGATGGCAGATGCTATCGTTTATGGCATTACAGGTCAGCGGGTGCAGCCGGCAGAGGGGTCGGCGGATCCGGAAGCCGCAGCGCCCGGAGCAGAGACTACAGTAAGCGGCACAAAGCAGATGTACCGGGTGCAGGTGGGGGCGTATTCCGTTAAGGATAATGCCACTGCCATGCAGGCAAAGCTTAAGACAGCGGGATTCGATGCGATTATCGTGAATGCATGATTTGTCCCGGATTTTGTCCCAGAAATCGTGAAGTACCGTATTTATCACGTTTATGGCACTTAAAATGTCGGGTTCGAGTCCCGTCAGAAGCTTTCGCGGAAAAAGCCGCAAATCCGAAGATTTTCCAGTAAAATCAAGGACTTGCGGCTTTTCTAAGAGAACAGTGCATTTCCAAGTTTCCCTGCGGCTACATCCTCCTTAAAATGGGTATAAAAATAACTTAAAATAACAGCCAGCGAAAATTTCGCTTGCGGGCTGCTTCCAGAGATGGTACAATATTTATGCAGAGTGTATTCCTCCGGGGTATATCTAAAGCCGTTCAGTGCGCCAACACTGGGCGGTTTTTCAAAAGTTATGGTTGTAAAAAGTGCTTCCATGGTATATAATATGCTTAACAAGAGAGCCAATGGCTGGAGTACACCTGGCCGCCGGCAAGTTTCAAGGCAAAAAGTAGCGCCTTACTTTGCCGGAGCGATGGTGCTGTTTTTTTGAAGATGTACCAGCAGGGATATATGAGGGATTTTTTATAAAAGTCGGGTATACCGTTTTGTTGCTGCTTTCAGGATAGCAGGAAAAGCAGCAACAAAAGCCGTCAGGCAGGGCAGATCTGACAGGGAAATCCCTCTCATGATATGCTTACATCTTAAACCGTATTTTTATCTGATGTTCTATGATCTGGATAGATTTATAGAAGCCCAATGCAATGATACACAGCACGATAATGCTCGTGATCACCATATCCAGCTGGAATACCTGGGAGCCGTATATGATCAGATAGCCAAGGCCTCTTCTTGCAGCCAGGAATTCTCCGATAATGACCCCTACCAGAGCAAGCCCGATGTTCACTTTCGCAGTGCTGAGCAGAATGGGAACGGAACCTGGCAGAACAACCTTTGAGAATGCGTCCCGCCTGCTGCCGCCCAACGTGTAGATCAGGGTGATCTTCTCCGCATCCACCTGCTGGAATCCGGTGTAAAAGCTGATGACGGATCCGAAGACAGCTACGGACATGCCCGCAACGATGATGGTTTTCGTACCTGTGCCCAGCCATACGATAAACAAAGGCGCCAATGCCGATTTGGGCAGGCTGTTCAGAACCACCAGATATGGTTCCAGTATCTCTGACAGCTTGGGTGAATACCACAGCAGCGTGGCAATCAGCAGGCTTGCGCAGAGTACCAGAAGAAAGCTGAACAGCGTCTCAAAAAGCGTCACCCCGATATGGGCGAGCATGGAATTGCTCCGCATCTGCTCTGCAAAACATTTTACCACCCGGCTGGGACTGGCAAAGAAAAAGCTGTCGATCCATTTCAGGTCGGCGCCGATCTCCCAAAGTGCCAAAAAGAGGACAAAAAGTATCGTCCTCCAGGATGCGATCTCATGATGGTGTCTGCGGTGATCTTTTACGAATTCTTCCTGCTTTGTCAATTCAGCTGCTTCTTTTCGGAAGGCATTTCTTTTCCGGAAAATATTCGTTTTTTCCGTTCCGCAGGTTCTTTTGTCCGGTAAGCTTTTCTTTTCATTGATCAGGTTCGTTTTCATGCGTTAAGTCCTCCCATAGCATATTGAAATACTGTTGGAATTCGGGAGCATTTCTGGCAGCCAGCGGTGAGTTGTCAGCAAGGGTCAGTTTGACAGCTACTTCATTTTTGACCACCGCAGGGCGCCCGGACAGGACAATGATCCTGTCGGCAAGGCTGATAGCCTCTGACAGATCATGAGTGATGATGATCATGGTCTTTCCGGCGGCACGGATCAGGCGGCAGATGTCAGCGGATACGAAGAGCCTTGTCTGGTAATCCAGAGCGCTGAAAGGCTCATCCAGTAACAGCAGTTGAGGTTCCAACGCCAGGGTGCGGATCAGGGCGGCGCGCTGCTTCATACCGCCGGACAGTTCGCTTGGACGTTTGTCACGGAACTTGTTAAGCCCGTAATCTGTCAGCAGCCGTTCTACCGTATCCAGATGCTCCTTCGTCATGGCATGGTTCAGTTCAAGTCCCAGAGTGACATTGCGGTAGACGGTGCGCCACTCAAAAAGATGATCTCTTTGTAGCATATATCCTATTTTAGGATAATGCAGGGAGCCGTCGGGATTGTTCACCGCTATGGTGCCTTCTTCGGGGGATAAAAGGCCTGCTATAATGGAGAGAAGTGTGGATTTTCCGCAGCCACTTGGGCCCACAATGGCGATAAATTCCCCTTCGCGGACACCAAAGGAAATATTTTGAAGGGCCTTTGTTTCCCCGTGCAGGCTGTGATAGGAATAACCTATATTTTTCAGTTCAAGGATATTCTGCATATATGCTGTCCTAAGCCCGGTTATCCTGGGCTTTGTACCCGGTTTTATGGGTTGCAAATCCGGTTTGTACGAGTTTTAGCCCGGTATTTTTCGGACATTTAACCTTTACCTTTTTATAATAATGTATGAGAAGCCCGGCAAAGGGTTCGGCATTTCAGGGATAATTTCTTCAGCCCTTTACTTGCACTGCGAAATCTTTTATGGTAATATCTTGTTTAAAGCGTTGCGGACGTCCGGCAAAAACCGGCGGGCTGCTGCGGTTAAAAATATACTTAAGGATCGGAGGACAATATGGCACAGCTATGGGGCGGACGTTTTGTGGGGGAGACAGACAAAATGGCCTATGAGTTCAATGCCTCCATCGGTTTTGATAAACGTCTCTTTGAAGAGGATATCGAGGGCAGCATCGCGCATGTGACCATGCTGGCCAGGCAGGGTATCCTGACGGAAGCGGAGAGAGATTCCATCTTACAGGGACTCTCGGGGATCAGGGACGATGTGAGGGCGGGACGGCTTGCTGTCGACGAAACCTGTGAAGATATCCACAGCTTTGTGGAAGCATGCCTGATCGGACGTATCGGAGATGTGGGAAAAAAGCTGCATACCGGCAGAAGCCGAAATGATCAGGTAGCGCTTGATATGCGGCTTTATACGAGAAAGCGGGTTCGGCAGACGGACGGTCTGTTAAAGGAACTGCTTTCCGTGATATTGGCCACTATGGAAGAACATCTGGAAACCTGTATGCCCGGTTTTACTCATCTTCAGAAAGCGCAGCCCATCACCCTGGCTCATCATTACGGTGCCTATTTTGAGATGTTTAGACGGGACAGGCAGCGCATGGCGGATATCTATATGAGAATGAATTACTGTCCTCTGGGGGCCGGGGCGCTGGCGGGCACCACTTATCCGTTGGACAGGGAGTATACGGCTGCTCTGATGGGCTTTGCGGGACCTACCCGGAACAGTATGGATTCCGTGTCCGACAGGGATTATCTGATTGAATTTCTGTCGGCGCTGGCTACTGTCATGATGCACCTGAGCCGTTTCAGCGAGGAGATCATCATCTGGAATTCCAACGAATATCAGTTTGTGGAGATTGACGACGCCTATTCTACTGGAAGCAGTATTATGCCTCAGAAAAAGAATCCGGATATTGCGGAGCTGGTGCGGGGCAAGACAGGGCGGGTCTACGGCGCGCTGATGTCGCTGCTGACTACCATGAAGGGGCTTCCCCTTGCATACAATAAAGATATGCAGGAGGATAAGGAGCTGTCCTTTGACGCCATGGATACCGTGCATGACTGTCTGATCTTATTTACGGGAATGCTCCGTACCATGCGGTTTAAAAAGGAGCGTATGGCGGACAGCGCCATGAAAGGCTTTACCAATGCAACGGATGCGGCAGACTATCTGGTGGGAAAGGGAGTTCCCTTCAGAGATGCCCACGGTATTGTAGGCAGACTGGTATTGTACTGTGTGGAGAGGGGGACTTCCATTGAAAAATTGTCACTGGAAGAATTACGGAAGATCAGCGATCAATTCCAGGAAGATATCTATGACGCGGTGTCTCTGAAAACCTGCGTGGAGAAACGCCTGACCCTTGGGGCTCCCGGAACGGAAGTGATGAAGCAGGTGATCGCTGAATACAGAGCGTATCTTGAGCACGATGTTTTCCGGAAGGCTCCGTGAAAAGAGATCCGGAGATTCCGGGAGGAAAGACATGAATATGGAGGAGATAAAATGAGTGAGAAATTGAAGGTTGGTATTTTAGGCGGAACCGGCATGGTAGGGCAGCGGTTTATTGCCCTTCTGGAGGATCATCCCTGGTTTGAGGTGACGACGATAGCGGCAAGCCCCCGTTCGGCGGGCAGGACATATGAAGAGGCTGTAGGCGGCAGATGGAAGATGGATACGCCCATGCCGGAGGCCGTAAAAAACATCAGGGTCATGAACGTCAATGAAGTGGAGGCGGTAGCGGCAGAGGTTGACTTTGTGTTCAGTGCCGTTGACATGTCGAAAGAAGAGATCAGGAAAATCGAGGAGGACTATGCCCGTACCGAGACACCGGTTGTCTCCAACAACAGCGCTCACCGGTGGACTCCCGATGTGCCCATGATGGTACCGGAGATCAATCCGGAGCATATGGAGGTAATTGAATCCCAGAAGAAGCGCCTTGGCACGAAGAGAGGATTTGTGGCAGTAAAGCCCAACTGTTCTATTCAGAGCTATGCGCCGGTGCTTACCGCATGGATGGAGTTCGAGCCGACGGAGGTGGTGGCCACCACTTATCAGGCAATCTCCGGGGCGGGGAAAACCTTCCAGGATTGGCCGGAGATGGTCGGCAATATCATTCCTTATATCGGCGGAGAAGAGGAAAAGAGCGAGAAAGAACCGCTGCGTATCTGGGGAAAGGTGGAAAACGGCGCCATTGTCCCCGCAGAAGGGCCTGTGATTACCTGCCAGTGTATCCGCGTCCCTGTACTGAACGGACACACCGCGGCGGTATTCGTAAAGTTCAATAAAAAGCCCGCAAAAGAGCAGCTGATCCGGAAGCTCAGGGAATTCAGCGGCGAACCTCAGAGATTGGGCCTGCCCAGTGCGCCGAAGCAGTTCATTCAGTATCTTGAGGAGGATAACAGGCCTCAGGTAGCCATGGATGTGGATTTTGAAAACGGCATGGGAGTCAGCGTGGGGCGGCTCCGTGAGGATACGGTTTATGACTACAAGTTTGTGGGACTGTCTCATAATACGGTGCGTGGCGCTGCGGGGGGCGCGGTTCTCTGTGCAGAATTGCTGAAGGCGCATGGATATATTGCAAAAAAATAAATCCGGGTTCATGTATAGTGAACCACATTGGTTCTTGCACCTGTTTGCCTGGAAACGTGAACTCCACGATATCAGCATAGTATCCAGGTACAAAAGGAAATGTGGTTTACTGTAACTGTCTGCAGACATTTCCTCCCCGGAAGGAAGATAAGAATGGACGGAGCGGCAGGGAACGTTGGATGATGGAAGTAAGGACGGCAGTGTGGGAAAAAAATTATTTATAGCGGAAAAGCCCAGTGTGGCGAGAGAATTTGCAAATGCGTTAAAAGTGAATACGGCTTCCAGGGACGGTTATCTGGAAGGAGCGGATGTGATCGTCACCTGGTGTGTAGGGCATCTGGTCACCATGAGTTATCCGGATGCCTACGATGAGAGGCTGCGGAGATGGAGCTTCGATACGATTCCGTTTCTTCCGGAAAATTATAAATATGAAGTCATTGAAAGCTCCAAAAAGCAATATACTATTGTGAGCTCCCTGATGAAACGTCCTGATGTGACCACGATTTATGTATGCACGGACTCCGGGCGGGAAGGGGAATACATATACCGTCTGGTGGAGCAGATGTCCGGTGTCACCGGCAAGGAACGGAAACGCGTATGGATCGACTCTCAGACGGAGGAAGAGATCCTGCGCGGGATCCGTGAGGCAAAGGACCTGAAGGAATATGATAACCTCAGCGACGCTGCCTATCTGCGTGCCAAAGAAGACTATCTTATGGGGATCAACTTTTCCCGTGTCCTTACCCTGAAATACGGTAATACGGTGAAAGATTATCTGAAACGTGATAAGGCGGTCATTTCCGTGGGACGTGTCATGACCTGTGTGCTGGGAATCATCGTAAACCGGGAAAGGGAGATCCGTTCTTTTGTGAAGACTCCCTTTTACAGAGTGCTGGGTAATTTCCGGCTGCAGGACAAAATCTTTGCGGGAGAATGGCGTGCCGTGGAAGGCTCTTCCTGGTATGCCTCTCCGAAGCTTTATAAAGAGAACGGTTTTAAGGACAAAGCGGATGCGGATAGGCTGGTGGCGCATCTGGAACAGGAGCCTGTGGGTGACATTGTCCTGGAAAGCATATCCCGTAAGAAAGAGAATAAAAATCCCCCTTTGCTCTATAATCTGGCGGAACTGCAAAACGAATGTTCGAAATTTTTCAAGATCAGTCCGGATGAGACGCTGCGGATCGTGCAGGAACTGTATGAAAAAAAGATGGTCACCTATCCAAGAACGGATGCCAGAGTCCTGTCAACGGCGGTGGCAAAAGAGATCCACAAAAACATCGGCGGGTTACAGGGATTTGGGCCGGCTGCCGTGTTTGCCGCGGAGATCCTGAAGAATGGAAGCCATAAGGGAATCGCGAAGACAAGGTATGTGAACGATAAGCAGATCACGGATCACTATGCCATCATTCCTACCGGGCAGGGGCTGAATAACCTTAGGAACCTTCCGCCGCTGTCGGCAAAGGTATACGAAGTGATCGTCCGCAGATTTCTTGGTATTTTTTATCCGCCGGCGGTTTACCGCAAATATGCTCTTTGCGTTCGGGTAAAAGAAGAACGGTTTTTCGCTAATTTTAAGGTACTGGCGGAAGAAGGATATCTGAAGGTCATTCCGGTGAAGAAAGATACGAAAACTGCATTGACATCTGAAGGCATTTCCGGAACCCAGGTTCCGGGAGGCGAAACAAATGCTCAAAATGGAGGCGGTCCGGGTTCGGGAGCATTGCAGGGCGCTGACGGCAGAAACGGAAAGCAACAGGCCGAAACCGGAAAAGAAAGCAAAGACGGGGAAGAGACAGAGATTAAAGGGGACGACGCATTCATGAAGCTGCTGGAGTCCCTGAAAAAAGGAGCTAAGCTGGCAGTGGATTCGTACGAGGTCAAAGAGGGAGAGACTTCCCCGCCCAAGCGATATACCTCAGGAAGCATCATCCTTACCATGGAGAATGCCGGCCAGTTTATTGAAGACGATGAACTGCGGGCACAGATCAAGGGCAGCGGAATCGGCACCAGCGCCACCAGGGCGGAAATACTGAAGAAACTGGTGAATATTGAGTATCTGTCCCTGAATAAAAAGACCCAGGTGCTGACCCCTACCCTGATGGGCGAGATGATATACGATGTGGTGGGCAGCTCCATCAAGGCGCTTCTGGACCCGGCGCTGACTGCCAGCTGGGAGAAAGGCCTGACCATGGTGGCGGAAGGAAATATTACTTCGAAAGAGTATATGGACAAGCTGAACGGGTTTGTAGGACGGAGAACACAATATGTGAAGCAGCTGAATAACCAGAGGACATTGTACACGCAGTTTCAGGCTGCTTCGGTGAATTATAAGTCTTAAGTGCTGTTTTGGTGGGAAGCAAGTGCAGCTTCCTATAGTTGAATGCGGCGCAAAGAGATGCGCCTTTTATCAGAAGCATAGGGATGCTTCTGATAAGACATACTATAGGAAGCAAGTGCAGCTTCCTATAGTTGAATGTGGCGCAAAGAGACGCGCCTTTTATCAGAAGCATAGGGATGCTTCTGATAAGACATATTAAGGAAAGGTATGGGAGATATGAGTGAAATGATTACCGTATCAGAATTATACGATTTAAAGGAAACAATTGCCTCTGAGCTGTTGAAAGAGGTTACTTATCCATGGGAAGCGCTTCCGAAAATACATGATTTTATTATAAGCCTGGGAGAGCGGCTGCCGAAAGAGATTTACGAAGAGCGCGGAGAGCATATCTGGGTTGCGAAAAGCGCCAAAGTAGCGCCTACGGCATGCCTGAACGGACCTCTGATTGTAGATGAGGATGCGGAAATCCGTCACTGCGCTTTTGTCAGAGGCAATGCCATCGTTGGAAAGGGCGCTGTGGTAGGAAATTCTACTGAATTGAAAAACGTAATCTTATTTAACAAGGTTCAGGTACCTCATTACAATTATGTAGGTGACAGTATTCTGGGCTATAAATCCCACATGGGAGCCGGCTCCATTACTTCCAACGTAAAAAGTGACAAGACGCTGGTAACAGTAAAGGGAGAAGGAATTTCCATTGAGACAGGCTTAAAGAAAATGGGGGCCATGCTTGGCGATAACGTGGAAGTGGGCTGTAACAGCGTCCTGAATCCCGGAACCGTCATCGGCAGAAATACGAATATTTATCCGACCTCCATGGTCAGAGGCGTAATACCTGCGGACAGCATCTATAAAAAAGCCACGGAAATTGCCGGAAAGAGAATGTAACTGCATTCGGCCACAGGGAACGTTGAACTGATGGGATAATTGCCTTGCAGAGGAACAGCCCGGGACGAAACAGAAGGACAAAATTTTACAAAAAATACTAGCTTTTTTGCCGTAAATATGAGAAAATAAGAAGAAAGATTATTATATGTCAATTTATCAATTGATATGCAGTGGAAGGCATGTGCTGCAGGCCTTCCGTTGTAAGGAATAATAACTTACATAATCGAAAGGAGATTTCACATGATTTATTCAAAGGAAGTTGAAGAAATGTGCACAGTCGCTCAGGGTGTGCACCATGGTTGTGCGCCGATTCCCGAAGAAGCAAAATGGGTACAGGCAAAGAAGGTGGAAGATATTTCCGGCCTGACACATGGTGTTGGCTGGTGTGCTCCTCAGCAGGGCGCATGTAAGCTGACTCTGAACGTCAAGGAAGGTATCATTCAGGAAGCGTTGGTTGAGACCATCGGCTGCTCCGGCATGACACATTCCGCAGCTATGGCTTCTGAGATTCTTCCCGGCCTGACTGTTATGGAAGCTTTGAACACTGACCTTGTGTGCGACGCTATCAACACTGCCATGAGAGAACTGTTCCTTCAGATCGTTTACGGACGTACTCAGAGCGCATTCTCCGAAGAAGGTCTGCCCATCGGCGCCGGCCTTGAGGATCTTGGTAAGGGCCTGAGAAGCCAGGTTGGTACCATGTACGGTACTTTGAAGAAGGGTCCCCGTTATCTGGAGATGGCAGAAGGCTATGTAACCGGCATCGCTCTGGACAAGAATGACGAGATCATCGGTTATGAATTCGTAAGCCTTGGAAAGATGACCGACTTCATCAAGAAGGGCGACGATCCCAACACTGCCTACGAGAAAGCAAAGGGTCAGTATGGCCGTGTTGCAGACGCTGTAAAGATTATCGATCCCAGGAAAGAATAAAGCATAACCGCGAAGAGAATTGAGAGGTTTCCAGAAAATAAGGAGGACAGGAAAAAATGGCTTTATTTGAATCATATGAAAGACGTATTGATAAAATTACGGAAGTTCTGAACAGCTATGGAATCTCCTCTATCGAAGAAGCAGAGAAGATTACAAAGGATGCAGGACTTGACGTATACGAGCAGGTAAAAAAGATTCAGCCCATCTGCTTTGAGAATGCATGCTGGGCTTACACTGTAGGCGCCGCCATCGCCATCAAGAAGGGCTGCCGCAAGGCTGCCGATGCAGCAGCTGCTATCGGAGAGGGGCTTCAGGCATTCTGTATTCCCGGCTCCGTTGCCGATACCCGTAAGGTAGGCCTTGGCCACGGCAACCTGGGCAAGATGCTTCTGGAAGAGGACACCGACTGCTTCTGCTTCCTGGCAGGACATGAGTCCTTTGCCGCTGCGGAAGGCGCTATCGGTATCGCAGAGAAGGCAAACAAGGTTCGCCAGAAGCCGCTGCGCGTTATCCTGAACGGCCTTGGAAAGGACGCTGCAAAGATTATCTCCCGTATCAACGGATTTACTTTCGTGGAGACAGAGTATGATCCCTATACCAACGAAGTAAAGGAAATCGAGAGAATCGCATACTCTGAGGGGCTTCGCTCCAAGGTTAACTGCTATGGCTCCAACAGCGTTCCCGAGGGAGTTGCTATCATGTGGAAAGAGAATGTGGACGTATCCATCACCGGCAACTCCACCAACCCCACCAGATTCCAGCATCCCGTAGCAGGTACCTACAAGAAAGAGCGTACTGAGGCAGGCAAGAAGTATTTCTCGGTTGCTTCCGGCGGCGGCACAGGACGTACTCTGCATCCCGACAATATGGCTGCAGGACCCGCTTCCTACGGCTTTACCGATACTCTGGGACGTATGCATTCCGACGCGCAGTTCGCAGGTTCTTCCTCCGTTCCCGCGCATGTGGAGATGATGGGTCTTATCGGCATGGGCAACAACCCCATGGTTGGCGCTACCGTGGCTGTAGCCGTCTCCATTGAGGAAGCAGCGAAGGAAGGGAAGTTCTAGGAAATACAGTAAAATTAAGGGCTATCGTTGACAGAGGTTGTCGGCGGTAGCCTAAAATTTTACCATGTAGCACACAAATAGCACACAAATAGCACACACGTAGCACACATGAGGTAGCACACAAATCTGGTTTCGTGAGGGCGGTGCTTTAGCTTTAGCCTGTCCAAACGGGATATTTTTTAAGGAAAGCCGCTTATTTATCTCATTATCCTGTTTTGGGTAATGCCAAGCGTTTTGCAGCTTATGGGACAGAAAATAGCGGCACTGGGAAAGGTAATGGATTATGTGCTGTTCTGCGTGTCCGATCAACTGCTGATGTACCAGGACTGGAGCATCAAAAATATAGCCGTGTTTCTGATCACGGGCATTGCCTTTTCCATGGTTGGCATGTTTGCCTTACAGAAAAAAGATATTGGTGTTAGTCAATAACTGTGTTGGTTTCCTGGTTTTGGCTGTATCAGAATACTGTGTTTATGGCACTTTCAGGCTGCACCAACACATATGTTGACTAACGCCAAGATATTTAAAGGGCGGAACAACCCCGGCAGCCGGAGAGATTGCAAAAACGTGTAAAAGTAAGCACTGATACGAAAAGAAATCCTGTACAGGATATCCGGCAGGCCGGTATGTCGATATCTGGTGTCTATGACCTTTTGTGCGGCAGCCCCGAAATCTGAACCTGCTGTACAAAAAGGCCGTCCCTTACAGAAGTTTCATGATAAATATGATCGTACCGGCTCAGAATTTCGGAAACATTGGAAAGACCGATGCCGTGCCCGTTCCCCTTTGTGGTGACGCCCTTTTTCTGCATCTGGGCCACGGAAAGGCCTCTGTCAACAAAGGTATTGGATATGATAAATACGGTGTCTCCATTCAGTCTGCCCAGATGGAAATTCAGCACCGGACGGGCGGTTTCCAGGCAGGCTTCCATGGCATTGTCCAGATAGATTCCAAGCATCCTGGTGAGGTCAACAGGGTCCATGGCAATGGAATCCGGCTCAATTTCGTCCGGAATATCAATGGTCACCTGGATGTCCTGATTCACCGCCAGGAGCAGCTTGGTATATAAAATACTCTTCAATTCCAGGATTTTCACACGCAGTAAATTGTTCAGGGCGCCGTTTTTCTGGGTGAGATTCTTCTGCATCGGCAAGATGGCGTCATAGAAAAACCTTTCCAGTTCCTCATATTTTTTCTCATCGATATAGGCGGCCAGGGAGGCCATGATATTGATGTAGTCATGCTTGAAAGCCCGCAGGTTGTCATAGACGATTTCCAGATTTCTGGTGTACTCATTCAGGCTTTCCAGATATTCCACCTTTTTCCGGGCCTCATAGCTTTTTCCGGTGGCGTGCAGTACGATAAAGATCATACTGACAGTGAACAGAAAATAAAGCACCAGGGAGGAAACCATCAGAACGTATTCCCTGTGCGTAATCTCTATGTTGTCAAAAAAAGAAGCCATGGTGAGAAGCATAAATGAGCAGAGAAGCAGGGTCAGGGCCAGTAAGGCAACCAGTTTTCGGCTCATTTTTTCAAACGTGGCGATGAAATACTTCTGCAGCAGCCGTCTGATGAGATACAGAACGGGGAAGCTGACCATCATCGTGCCGATATGATACAGCATCATAGCAATCAGATCAGAATTAATGTCTTTCACGGAGATGTTCCCGAACAGATTCAACAGCAACCCAACCATATTTCCGAAAACGCAGCTTAAAATATAACCTATGGGAACGTAAAAAACAGTGTATAATTTTCCGGTAAATTTCGCCAGCAGGATAGAATTTACCGCCAGTATCACAGGCAGCAGGGAATATAAGTTTAAATATATCATACAGTAAAAAAGTATGGATAACGAAAAAAAGAAAACGGGATATTTCTTTAAGGAAAGCTGCGGGTGAGTCAGTATAAAAATATCACAGGTTATCAATATTGCTATCATTGCGGAGGCAGTCCAATACAGCAGTTGCATATCAATCTCCTTGAACGTTCTATGGTTATGCAGCGGGGTCCCGCCAAGGTTCTGCAGGGGGCACAGAGCTGCCGCTGCGTTTTGTCCATAAGGCGGGTGCAAACCCAACGCCAGGACTTCCGGCGAATCCTGGCGTTGGGTTTATTATACTGCAATGGGTAGAGATTGGCAAGAAAAAACAGTTACGACGGAAAATGGGGCATTTACGACAGAAACGGGAAAACAGGGATTTTTGCGCTATAATGGATTATAGATGATGAAACTTGGATCATGGAATCTGGATGATAAATCCTGGATCATAAAACAGGGATGATAAAACCTGGATCATAAAACCAGAGGGGATTCCGGGATCTGAATCTTGTTTGGAACTTGTCATAAAAATACAAATTACAGGAGCAGGAGGCGCAGCGTGAAAGGGAATCGTGTGTTGAGAGTGAACAATGTGAGCAAAAGGGCAAAGGACTTTCAGATTTTAAATAAAGTGTCTTTTGAACTTGGCAGCGGGGAGATTGTGGGGCTGATCGGCCCCAACGGAGCCGGGAAAACCAGTATCATGAAAATCCTGGTGGGATTGACCAGAAATTATACCGGGGAGGTGGATTTAAGCGGCGTCAGGGATATTGGCTGCATGATTGAAACACCCAGTTTTTATCCGTACAACACGGGATATCAGAATCTGATGTACTTTGCCGGATTAAACGGCGTAGGAAAAAAGAAGGTAGAAGAATTACTGGAACTGTTGGGGCTGAAAGACGCCGCACATAAGAAGGTCAAAGCCTACTCCCTGGGCATGAGGCAGCGTTTGGGAATTGCCCAGGCGCTATTAAAGGATCCGGATGTCCTGGTACTGGATGAACCCACCAATGGACTGGACCCGGAGGGGATTTACGAAGTCCGTGAATATATCCGGAAAATCGCGGAGGAAAAGCACATCACCGTATTGATTTCAAGCCATCTTTTGGGGGAATTGGAAAAAATGTGCCACAGGGCGATCATCATCAAAAATGGGGAAGTCATCCGGTTTATGGATCTGGACGGGGACAGCAGAGAGAAACAGATTACCTATGTGGTGGAAAGCCTGGATGCGGAAAATACCCGGAACATTCTCCGGGACAACGGATACGATGTGGCTTCCCGGGAGGGGCAGGCGGTTCGGATCCGGATTGGGACCAGTGAAAAGAAGGATGTGGCGAAGCTGCTTGCGTCCCGCAATGTGGTATTGACAGGGCTTTACGAGGACAGCGAAACCCTGGAGGATACCTTCCTGGAGCTGATGAAAGATTAAGGTCACTGTTTAAGGGCATCACATTGCTGTGAGCGGCGAAGCCGGGAACGGTAACAGATTAAGGTATCAAATGCATAACTGTCTGAAACGGGAGGGGTCAGATGACTGCTTTCGTTTTGGCGAATGTCGGGTTGGGATTTCACTGGCAGATGGACGTTGTTTCCAGGAGGGCTTGCGGGAGTGTGTCCGAAGGGGAATGACGGACAGCCGGCTGCTTTCGCTTTGGCGAGTCCGGGCCGGGATTTTGCTTCGGCGGGGCGGATTCCCTTGTTGACAAATTTCTGGCATTTCATGTAAGATAAAGAAAAGAAATGTCTCCGGACAGCCGACAGGCCTGAATTTCCAGATACGCTCTATGGTAAGGAGAGAATGCAGTATGTTGAAGATTTATATATGTGAAGATATGGAAGCGGAAAGAGACAGAATACAGCAGGTGATTGAAAACATTGTCCTGATGGAAGATCTGGACATGGAGCTTTGCTGTGTCTCCCAAGATCCCCATAGAATCCTGGATAAAGTGAAGAAAACGGAGGAGGTGGGAATCTATTTTCTGGATATCACCCTGGGCACGGATATGACAGGGCTGACCCTGGCGCAGGAAATCCGGAAATATGATCCCAGAGGGTTTATTATTTTTGTCACCACCCACTCGGAGATGAGCTACCTCACCTTTATTTACAAATTGGAGGCTCTGGATTTTATTTTGAAGGATGATCCGGAGGAACTGGATAGAAGAGTTTATGACTGCATTCTCAAGGCGAACCAGAGATTTGCCTCTGTGAATAATAAAGTGCACGCGAATTTTTCCGTGAAAGTAAACGAAAAGGTGTTCACAGTGGACTATGACGAGATTCTCTTTTTTGAGACCTCCCCCAATGTACACAAGATTATTCTGCATTGTAAGAACCGTCAGATGGAATTTCTGGGGAAAATCAAAGAGATTGAAAAGGAAGTGGACGGGCGGTTTTACCGCTGCCACCGCTCCTATTTGGTGAATAAAGACAATATCAGGGAAATCGATTTCCAGAACCGCGTGATTTACATGGTCAATGGGGATGAATGCCTGCTCTCGTCCCGGATGATGAAAGGCTTGAAATAAGTTTCCGGGGACGGACTGAATCATCATACCGGGGACGGAGTGCGCAGAACAAATCTGGAAAAAGTGGAATGGTTGGTGCGCTGCGGATTATTTCCGTATTTGCCGGAACTTAGGGAAGAAGTGGACTTTGCTGTTGACCATATCAGTCATGACGGAATTTGCTCTGTTGAACACTATGAAGGCGAATTTCGAGGCTGGAGTCCGTACTTTGGCGGACAGTTGGAGACGGATTGGCGCGCAAAAGTACGCAGGCAATGTGATATTACCTTTCGGGCATTTCTGATTGCGCACTATGCCGGGATTTGGGATTAAAAAGCATTTGCGCCTGCCCCCCCATTTCAGCCATACAGCGGTCAGGCGCAGCGGTTCAGACAGTGCCCTGAACTTTTACCCCAATCCTCATTGACATAAATCCGAATCCGGATCTGGATGATTTCCACAACATGGTTCAGTGTCTTCTGCACTTCATTTTCTTCAGCTCCTTTTCGTGAGGACTTCCGGATTTCTGTTTTATGAGGTAAGGATATAATTCGGCCGGGCATGGAAGCAGCGGCTTCTTGGCTGCCTGCCTGTATGATACAGCATGTGTACAGGAAATGTAAATAATAATAAATGATGGTATTTAAAAATAATTTGAAATAGCTATTGACAGTTAAAACGAATATCGCTATAATTCTATTTAAAGATAATTTGAAACAGGAGGAGAGAGTGGTTGGCGGTAAGCGAAGTATTGGCGGCCCTGGCGGATGAAACCCGCAGACAGATTTTGCTGAAGTTAAAGGAGGGCAGAATCAACTCCGGAGATTTGGCAAATGCGCTTAACATGACGCCCCAGGCATTGTCCTATCATTTGTCAAAACTGAAAAAGGCAGATCTGATTTATGAGACAAAATACAAGAATTTTATCTATTATGAGCTGAACTTATCGATCCTGGACGAAGCAGTCATGTGGATCGAGAGTTTGCGGGGAGGTCAAGTATGAAAGGGAAAAAAATCGTGTTTTACGGGCTTATGTTTCTGCCGCTGATGGGCGCTTTGGCTGCTTTGTGGTTTTTGCCGGAGCAAATCCCCGGGCATTATGATTCGGACAATCAGGTGACACGTTGGGGCAGTAAATACGAGGTTCTGATTGTTCCCATTGTCACAGTCGTTTTGGGACTCTTTTTTCTGGGAATGGCAAAGGTTGCTGCAAGGCAGGAAGAGCATGGAAACAACAATGAGAAAGTCTGTATTGCTGCGGGCATTGTCACCCTGCTTATTTTTAATGCCATGACAGGGTATATTCTGTATGCCGGTTTTCATAAAGTGGAAAACCTGTCTTCCCATCCATGGGATGTGAATCAAATCCTGTTTGGACTTCTGGGTATTGGGATGATCATCCTGGGAAATATCATGCCCAAGCTGCGGATGAACGCGGTGACGGGGCTGAAAACCCGGTGGAGCATGAAGAATGAAACGACTTGGAAAAAAAGCCAGCGTTTTGGCGGAATCTCCTATATCATCGGAGGCGCCGTTATCGTGGTGATCTGCTTCTTTGTCCGGGGAATGTACTGTTTTCTGGCAGCAGCGGCGGTGATTGCGGTTCTATTGGCGGTTGATGTTTTCTATACTTATAAAATAGCCCAAAGGTGCTGACCAGGGCAAGGCGCAGCCCTTTACACGGCAAATTTGTGCTTATCCCGGTAATGGTGCTGCAGGAATTTGCCAGACTGTTTTTCGTAGAAAAGTGAGCGTGTTTAAGATGTCTTGAGATTGGGGGCACACAGCACAGGGCAGACCCCCAGAATCGGACATCCTGGAATAGGGAACGGACGGGAAGTCTGTTCGGAAAGATGGGGGACAGGGAACTATGCAGGAATATCATTTAGAGGAATCGCCGGTTGTGTATTATACCAGTAGAAAGGAAAACGCGGAGTGGGTCCTTTTTATACATGCTGCTTTTGTCAATCACAATATGTTTCAGCCGCAGATTGCCTGTTTTCAGGACAAATACAATCTTCTTATGGTGGATATCCTCGGCCACGGCAAATCAACCAGGGCGCGGAAAGGTGACAGCATCCGGAAAATGTCCGGGTGGATTAGGGAAATCCTGAATACGGAAAAAATTCAAAAGATACATATTGTGGGGATTTCCCTGGGGGCTGTATTGGCGCAGGATTTTGCAAACCGGTATCCGGAAGCCGTACAGTCACTTGCCTGCTTCGGCGGTTATGATATCAACAATTTTGACGTCAAAATGCAGAGGGAAAACGGCGCGTCCCAGATGCTTATGATGCTTAAGGCGCTCTTTTCCGTCAAATGGTTTGCCAGGTCAAACAAAAAAATTTCAGCATATACGCTGCAGGCCCAGGAGGCATTTTACCAGATGAACCTACAGTTTCCGAAAAAGTCCTTTCGGTATCTTGCCTCTCTCAACAGCATGGTCAATACCCGGCAGACCGGGCCGAGGAACTATCCTCTGCTGATTGGCTGCGGAAGGCATGATATTCCCATGGAACTGTGGGCCGTGGAAATGTGGAAGAAAAACGAGCCGGAATGCAGTGTGGTAGTTTTTGAGGGAGCGGGGCATTGCGTGAATATGGACACACCGGATGAATTTAACGCGGCCATGGAGGAATTCTGGGTACATGGAAACTGCAAAGGCTGAAAGCCATGGAGGGGCTGTTTTGGCTGTGCCGGTAAAGGGGCTGTACATGGATCACACATTTCCCAGAGAAACATTTGTCAGATATTGTCCCGCAGTCTCCGCCAGTCGGCGCAGGCTTTGAATCTCTGTAGGTTTACGGTCAAGCATATGATACTGGGGGAAAAAACGTGTAATATGAAGGGGGATTTCCGGATTGAGATCCGCAATCCACCGGGCTTGTGCCTCCATTTCTTCCGGGCTGTCGTTTTCTCCGGGCACAATCAGGGTGGTGAGTTCCACATGGCAGGCTGTCACCGCCCTTGCAATGAAGGTTTTCACCGTGTCCAAATCGCCCCCAAGCTTTCGGTAATACTCCGCCCGAAAGCCCTTTAAGTCAATGTTCATGGCGTCAATCAGGGGCAGCAGCTCCTCCAGTATTTCCGGAGCGGCAGTGCCGTTGGTCACCAGGACATTGGCCATTCCGTTTTCCTTCACAAGCCGGGCCGTATCCCGGACATATTCCCAGCCCACAAGAGGCTCATTGTAGGTGTAGGCAATGCCGATGTTTCCGGCGCCGTCCCGTTCCTTCCATTCCAGAGCCAAATCCGCCAGGCGTTGGGGCGGCACATAGGGGCTGTGGACATCCCCTTCCCCGGCCATGGAAATCTCGTGGTTCTGGCAGAAGGGGCAGCGCAGGTTGCAGCCGTAGCTTCCCACGGACAGAATCAGGCTTCCCGGGCGGAAGTGTTTCAGGGGCTTTTTCTCAATGGGGTCTAAAGCAAGGGAGGTAATCCGGCCGTAATTGGCGCATACAATCTTACCGTTTTCATTTTTTCTGGCGCCGCAGAGTCCGGTCTGCCCGGGGGACAGCGTACAGCGGTGCATACATACCTGACAAGTGGTTTTCATAAATTTCCTCCCTTTCCTTCCGTTTCAGGGGGCATTTTCTGCCTTGCTGCCTTTTTCTTTTGGGATTGTGATTTTGTAACAGTTCAGACAGCCCCTCTGCAGCCCTGTTCTTTTTTGTGGTTTCCCGGTTTTCTAATAATGCCGCACTACCTCAAACCGCTCCAATTCCACGGCTTCCTGTTCCTGGATGCCTGCTTTCTGTTTGGCGATGGCAATCTGCTGTTCCACGGTGTCCACGCCTTCCAGGTTGGGCAGCAGCAGTCCCCGGCGGCCGCCCTTTGTCACAATGACGCCGTATCGTTCCACATCCAGTTCCCCGGGGGAGGATATCCGCTCCGTATCTCCCAGAACGTCCACGCTGATGGTGAGCCGCCCCGCCTCCCATTGTTCCACAGGAGGGAATCTGGGGTCTTCGGAGCAGGCGCTGACCGCATTGCGGATGATTTCTTCCGCAAGAGAATTCTGCACTGCCTGGATGGTACCGATGCAGCCCCGGAGCTTTCCGTCCTCCTTCAGGGACACAAAGGCGCCTGCCCTGCGGCTGTACAGTTCTTCCGGCAGCCCCTCCGGCACGGAAGGCCGTTTTCCGGTGCGCAGATAGGTCTCGATGGTGTGCCGGGCAAGCTTTACATAAGGGTCTTCCTTTTCCTGCCGTGCGCGGAGCCGCTCTTTCTCCCGGGCCTCAAACTGCTCCAGGAAATTGCGGTTTTCCTCCCTGGAAGGCGATTCTTCCGTTTTCCGGGCATGATAGGTGCAGACGCCGTATCCCACGCCGAAAGGCCCTTCATAGGAGAGCCGCCGTACCTCCGGACTGGTTCCGTCAAAGGCTCCCGCCAGGACGGTGAAAGAGCGGTGTCCGCATTCCGCGGCGGTTTCGCAGAAGCTTTCCGGAAATTCCAGAAGTTCCCCGAAAGCCCCCCGTCCCATGACGTCCATGATTCTGGCATCGTATTCCGGGCCTTTCTTCCGGTAGCCGTAAGGCCCGTCCTCCTTAAGCCGATGGGACAGATCCCCGCTGGCGATAATGACGGTTTCTCTGCCAAGGATTTCCGAGACCTCACGGATGCATTGGCCCAGACGGTAATGAGCGGTAAGGGGAAAGCCGGACAGACCGACACGAACCAGACGATATTCCGTATAGTATTGATTGACAAAATACAGAGGAACCATGGTGCCGTGGTCCAGTTTTTTCTCCCGTTCCCCCAGTGTACCGGCATGGAGGTGGTGTGACCCGGCCACACCGCCCAGGTATGTGACGAATTCCGTATCATAGGAAACTTCCAGGCATACCTGCTTTGCGCCGAACTGTCCGAAATCGCCCCTGGCGCTTCTGCCGGGAGAAATGTGAAAGTAGTCCGCATACATGGTCTGGTGGGGGGACAGCAGTACGATGGTGTCCGGCCGGAGGGCGGCGATCTCCCGGCCCGCCTGTCGGCAGGAGAGGGTGGTACTGTGAATTTTCTGTTCTTCCCCTCTGCCGATTTCCGGTATGATCAGGGGCGGGTGGGGGAGCATAAAGCCTGCAAGAATGCCCATAAATGATAAATCCTTTCTGCTTTTCAATTCGAACTGTTTTCCGTTTTGGTTTATTTGGGATAACAGCATCCTCCTGAATGTGCGGGAAATTTGCGTGATTCCTGACTCCATTATACTACAGATTATTTCCGGGGGAAATCCGTATTTTATAAAAATAGTGTTTCCTTTCCGATTTCATTTCATAGAAAAGGTTTCATAGAAAATAGCAGAAATGGCCCTTGCAGCATCCGACTTTTTCTGATAAAATACGCACATGGGGTACTGCCATAACGGGTAGGCGGTCAGTCCTTCGATGCAGATGCAGAGGGGAATGCTCCTCATTGTGCCAATCTTGATAGCATACATAGATAACACAAAAAAGTGACCGCCCCAGCCAAAGGAAAAGTCACTTCTTTGTGATATCTTATTTTGGGCTGACCGTCTATCGGCAGTATTCCCTTTTGTTCTGTTATTGTAACATATTTATCCGCTGCTGTCAAATGCTGCGGAACGCTAAATTTACTTTCAATTTACTTTGGAGGGCGGGATATGGAATTGAAGATACAAACCTATACGAAAGACAGAATACCAGATGTTTTGGATTTTGAAAGGAGACTGCGCAGGGAGGAAGACTTCTGGGGGTGGGAGATCAATCAGGCTTATGTCAGCGCTGTAGAAAGGAGCTTTGATGACAAGAGTTTCGACAATGCCATTTCTCTTCTGGCATATGACGACGGAAATGTGGTTGGAAGGATTGACGCTTCCCTCATTGCAAGCCGCTTTGATGGGTCAAAAAAGGCGTATCTCGACTGGATCTGCGTCATAAAAAGCAGCAGGCATCAGGGGGTGGCGCAGAGATTGTTGGAATCTTTGCGGCAAATCTTAAAGGACAGGCAAATCGACACGCTGATTGCCTTGACTGCCGCCAATGAGGAGGCGCAGCGCTTCTATAAGAGCGTTCCCGATTCTGTGATGAGGGATGTTGGCATTTGGATTGATATTAAATGACATAAACACGAATCATGTTTTACGCTCTGGGCAAGGACTGTTTGGGGCGGGGAGATGGGGTAATTTGGCATTGGAATTGAAAAACGCAGTTATCAGTTGCGGAATGCAGCTATCAGGACAGGGATCATGAAGGACAGAAATTGTGAAGGACAGGGATCATGGAAAAAATAGAGATTCATTTTGGGGAAGTGGAAAAAGCCATTTCCGTTATGCGTGAGGTTGCGGCCTGGGGACGGAAACAGGGATACCGTGTCTGGCCTGATGAATGGCTGACGGCGGAAGAACTGCTTACTCCCGATGCCAAACCGGAGAATTTCTGCATTGGTACAATTGACGGGGAAATTGCCTGCGGCTTCATTCTGCAGTGGACGGATGCAGTTTACTGGCCCAATGCCCCCGAACAGGAAGCCGCCTACCTGCATAAATTCTGTGTTCTGCGCAGATTTGCAGGGAGGGGCATGACAAAACTGGTTACGGAGGCAATCCGGTCAGAGTGCCGCAGGCGCGGCATCCGGTATATCCGATTGGACACCGGGTTGGATGAAAAGGCGGTCAGAAAGATTTATTTGAAGGCCGGTTATAAAATTGTGGATATTCTTGATTATCCCAATGGCCGCTCTATGGCATTATATGAGATGGAGGTAGACTGAATGGTACGCATTGCCACAGAACAGGATGCAGCGCAATTACAGATGTTGAATAACGAGTTTAACGGTGAGGGCGAAACCACACTGGAAAACATAAGGGCCTCCCTCACTGCCAACAGGCAGGAGGTGGTCATTGTCGATGAGGACCAGGGGGAACTCACCGGTTTTGTGTGCGTTCAGCTGAAAAAGTCTTTCTGTTATGACGACAACATGCCGGAGATTACCGAGGTGTATGTAAAACCGCAGCACAGGCGGTCTGGAATTGCAGGGGCAATGATCGCTTATGCAGAACAATACTGCCAAAAGCATTATCTGCTCCATAAATTTGAGCTGCTTACCGGAGCGGAGAACACGGCGGCCCGGACCGCTTACACAAACTTCGGTTACCGCGAGGACGGCGAGATACATCTTGCAAAAAGACTTTCCGGGAAAGGATAGCCGCATATTCGGAAATAGCTGCATATCCGGAAGGGCACACTCATTCTATGATGGAATTGTCCGCCAGAATATCCGGAAGATGCCGCAAGCTGTCCGCCTCGGTAAGCTTCCGTATCACTCTGCACGGAACACCTGCGGCAAAGCTGCCTGCGGGAATATCCCTTGTGACCACGCTGCCTGCGCCGATGACACAGTTGTCCCCAATCGTCACACCGGGGCAGACTGTCACGGAAGCGCCGAACCAGCAGTCATTGCCGATATGTACGGGCCTGGCATAGCAGAGGGATTTTTTCTCCCCGTTTGCCGTCAGCATTGCCCGGCGCTCATTGGGGAGCATGGGATGGACAGGCGTTACAATGGTCACATTGGGACCAAAATTGCAGTTATCCCCTATGGTGACTTCGGCATCGTCCTGGATTGTCAGGTTGAAATTTCCGAAGAAATTTCTGCCGATTTTGGTGTGTTTTTCGTAGTGAAACGCAATGGGACCCTGGATACGCCCGCCTTCTCCGAGTTCGCCGATGATTTGGGAAAGGATTTCCGCCCGTTTTTCTTCCTCATCCTCATATGTATTGTTATAGTCTACATTCAAATTGTGGGTTTTCAGCTTGATTGTCTTTAACTCGGGATCGGCGGGGCTGAACAAAATCCCTGCATTGATTTTTTCTTCTTCTCGCATGTCTGCATTTCCTCCCTGTTGTGTAATTGCGGTAAAACCCTGTGATTCAGGCACCCGTGGACAATAACCTGTTTTTATGACGATATTTTTGTAACAGTTCCGACAGCCCCTCTCGCGGAGTCAAAATTGCGCTCTATGCAATTTGCGCTCTCTGCAATTTTGCGAGACTTGCGGGCGCCAAAACGCATTCTTTTCGAGTTTTGTGTGCATTCTCGTAACAGTTCAGCGCCCTGTCTGAACTGTTACATATTTTTACGCTGTTTTCTCTTTTACTGCACAATAAGCACAGCAGGATTTACTGCCATAATATTCAAATTCATAGCTCACAGGTGACAGGGCTTCATAGCCGTTCTTCTCCGCCAGCTCATGAATCGGCCCATACAGCTCAAACACGCGTTTTCCTGTACGGTTCCTGCTTTTTTGATGAAATTCACGGCTCTTGGAAGGTATAATTTGCTGATATCTGCCCCATTGGGTGGCAACCGCCTACCTTTTTCAATGCGTTGCCCTTTATTTGTATTTCATTTTAATGGGTTTTCTGCTGCAGTCAAGCCTTTTCTGTTTTTCAGATGTTAGATTTTTTAGGGGTCAGTCAAAGGAATTCCATATTACCTCAAGAAATTCTGCCTGATGTATCAAGAAAGATGAATGGAATGCGAAAGTGGCAGTGATAAAATATAAAAAAGCGGCGGATGGACAGATAGAGGGCTGCGTTCCTGAAAGAGAGTATCCCGGCCAGGCAGATGGCGGAAAAAATTTGGCCGGGATTTGCAATGGAAAAAAGTGCCCGGATGTGGTAAAATGGAACAGGCAGCAGCGGCAAAAGGCCGGAACGCCACTGGAGCGGCCGGGACGATAATTTTGTGTTTGTAAAGTAAAAAGACAGGCGTTGTGAGGGTGTATTTGCGAAAGCGTTTGAAAAAAGAAGTAATGACCGTGTAGGTGGTGTTCACGTTCCAGCCGATTTCCCGGTTCAGAACATCCGAGATATATTTTGCGGTGGAGTTGTCAATACTATTGCCAAAATCTGAAAAAGATTGACAGATACTATTTTATTTCGCACAATAAGTGTACGACTTATCGATATTTTTGAGGAGGAAGTTTTGCCAATAAACGGAAGATGTAAAATCCCGGGTGGAGTTTCCCCGTCGGGCGGCTGCGACACGCTTCTATTCCGGGCTGCTCCATTGGCGGTTTGGGGGTAAGAGGGAACGGATTCAGGAACGAATTAAGATGGAAAAGGTCTCACATGTATGGATGCTGCCGGCATGTAGGCCTTTTTGTATTTCGGAGTATGGGACAAAACTTTTATACAGCAGGTAACATGGTGTGGCGGTGAGACGGATAGCAATAGGGCCGGATTGTTGGCAAATCGGAAGCAGGCAGGTAGAAGGGGAAGGATGCAATACGGAAAAAATGCAACTTTCTATGCCAAAATGTTGCATAAATGAACAAAGGAGAAAGAAAAGATGAGTGTGACACAGCCAATCAGAAACACCGAACAATTGAAACTGCTCAAGAGCTATTACCTTTCAGAAAAGCGAAATCCCAGAGACTATATGTTGATTATCCTGGGATTAAATACAGCTCTTAGAATATCGGATATCCTGCGCCTTACTTATGGAGATGTCTACGATTATCAGCGAAAAGAATGGAAAACACACATTGTGATAATTGAACAGAAAACGGGAAAACAAAATCGAATTTACATGAACCGGGAAGTGAAAACTGTTTTCCGGAACTATACAGATCCCTCCAGTTGTACTCCCTCCACATGGATTTTTACAAGCCAAAAGCAGAAGAAGGGACATTTAAGCCGTTATCAGGCCTATAGAATTGTAAAAGCGGCAGGAGCCTTTGCCGGACTGAATGAGAGCATCAGCTGCCATTCGCTCAGAAAAACATTTGGCTATCACGCATGGAAACAGGGAACTGCTCCGGCCCTTTTAATGAGTATATTTAATCATTCTGCCTACCAAATCACAAAACGATATCTCTGTATTGAGCAAGATGATAAGGATGAGGTTTTTGCAAAAATAAAATTATAATTATTTTTGATAAGATTGAATAAATAACTTGAAAAAAAATATAAAAAGTGCTAAAATCATTCTTGACACAGTCAATATTGCAATTCGATAAAAAATGCAACACTTTGGCATAGAAAGTTGCATTTTACAAGTAGTTTTATTTTTCTGTATTGCCGAAGGGCAGAAGCTGTTACGGAATGGTCAGGCATGACGATGTGTGATCGTATCCGTTCAGGGGAATTCCGGCAACAATAGTTGCAAAGCAACTTAACATGCTCTGCAAAAGAGCTGTATAACAAGGAGGTAGTTTTATGAAAAGAAAGTTTCTAAGAACAATGGCATGCGCAATGTCCGTATGTATGCTTTCCATGTCATTGGCAGGCTGCGGCAGCGATGCCGGCGATAGCAGCGCGCCGGAGAGCAGTTCCCCGGAGAGTGGTTCCCCGGAGGACAGCGGGACGGAGTCTTCCGAATCCGCAGGAGATGAAGCATCCGAGAGCGGCAGCAGTCAGGCAGAAGGGGGAGAAGACGGGGCCTATGTGAATCCCAACGGGGATCTGTATCCGGCTTATGACTTCGGCGGTATTGAGTTGACGGTGCTTGGCCATAACGACCTGGGAAATCTGGACCCATCTGTAGAAAATCTGGAGCCTTATCAGGTTGCGGACAGACAGGCCAAGAAAGACTACATTGAGAAAAAGTATAATGTAAAGCTCACTTTTGTGCCCAATCCTACAGATGTGTGGGAGGACATTCCGGACGAGACGGTTAAGCAGTATATTGTGGGAACGCCGGTGGCGGATATCATGAACTGCAACTATACCTGGGTGGCGTCTTATGTTGCCAACAATATGCTGTATGATTTTACCGACAGCTTTGCCGGCAGCGATTTCTACATAGACAATTACAAGTTTTGGTGGGGCGGTAAGAACTACGGCATTTCAAGAAGCATGGGCGGCGAGGGACTTTACTACAATGCTACCATGATCAAGGAACTGGGTATGGAGTATACTCCGGCTGAAATGTTCGACAGGGGGCAGTGGAGTTATGACGACTGCTATAATTATCTGTTGGAGATGAAACAGTTAATGGGGGAGGATGAATATCCTCTGTTTGTTTCTCCGTATTACTGGATGCTCTTCGGCGCCGCCGGGAACGGAACCGAGATTATGGCTTCCAGCGGAAATCTGAACTATTGCACAGAACCCATGTTGGAGTGTCTGGAATTCCTGAAGAAGTGTGTGGAGAACGGTCTGCAGAATGTTCCCCGTAAACCCAGAGAGGACGGAACTGTAGGCTACGACAACTGGAACTATCCTGGAGAAACTTTCGACAAGGGACAGACAGTGGCGATCTCACACCGCGCCGCATGGCAGGCAGATGCCGTAAAGGGTGTATTTGAGCTTGGCTTTGTTCCTTATCCCTGGGGCAGCAATGTGACCATCGACGAGAGTCAGGTGGGAAATCCCGGCGCATATAAGACGCTGAGCGACAATTATATGCATACTTACTTCGACGGCTACCTGACCTGTCTGACCAACGGTATTGAAAGTAAAGCCGATCCCATGCAGGTACTTTCCATGGTGACCGAGTGGATTGGGTGGGATGATTCCCTGAGCGCTTATGTGGAGCCGGAGTCGGAAGAGGAAGAGATCATCACCGCTCCCGGATGGCTTGAGGAAGATACCATCGACAAGGAACTGTACCATTTTGTCGAAGAGCGTCAGCGTTTGGAACTCTTTAACCCGATTTCTGACGTGAAGGGACTGGAGCTTGGGATGGGAAAGAATCTGTCCGAGGCGATTTGCGAGGGTGGTTCACTCCGTTCCAATATGGAATCTGCCTATAATCAGGATATGCAGGCGCTGATTGAAATGAAGTTAGTGCCGGAAGACGTATTCAAGCCTCTTGGAAGCGGAGAAGACAGCAGTTCTGCAGAAGGGGAAGACAGTTCTGCGGAAGGGGAAGACAGCTCTGCAGAAGGGGAAGACAGCGCGGAAGCCGAAGGCGATGGCTCCGACGATGCAGCTGAATAACGATTGAAGAACAAAAGGTTCTCCGCCTTGTATTCATACAGGAGGAGAACCTTTTTTGTTAAAATGGATGGGAGATGGCACCATGCGTAATGTATATAAGAAAACAATAGCGCTAGCGCTTGTTCTGGCAGGTTCCCTGTGTGTATCTGCCATACCCGCCAAGACTTCCGAGGCCGCGGCAGGCGGCACCGTGATGGGGCAGGTGCCGGAATATGCGGTGGCGGATTCATATGATGTGTATCTGAGCCGCTATGAATCCGCAGGAAGCGGATCGGACACGGTGACTTTAAAAGGCTCTGATTATGCTTCCGCCGACGGGATGGAGGTAACCGTGGATGGGGACACGGTAATGACTGGAACCGACGGACAAATCACATGGGACGTGGATGTGAACACGGCGGGGTTTTACCAGATTGATATGGAATATGCTGCGGTTCCGGACGGCGGAAACGATATTCAGATGCGCCTGCTCCTGAACGGCGAACTGCCTTTTGCCCAGGCTTCTCCTCTGGTCTTTTATCGGATGTACGCCAATGCGGACGAAAGCTACAAGGAGATGGAGGGCAACCAGTCTTTTCCTTCCCAGATTGAAGTGGCGGACTGGCAGAAGGTATCCCTGAAGGATGCGGAGGGATTCTTCGGAGACGACAAGGGATTGAAGTTTTACCTGGAGAAGGGAAAAAACACATTGACTTTCGAGGCGGTGAAGGACCGGATGATGATCCGCGGCATTACCCTGCGTCCGGCTGAGGAACTGCAGGACTATGCATCCTGGCTTGCCGCAAGGCAGGAGGAAGGCGCTCAGATCATGACCACGGGCGCATACAGGATTCAGGGAGAGGATGCGGCGCTGAAGTCCAATCCCAGCTTTTATCCCCAGAATGACCGTACTTCGCCTCTTTCAGAACCCTATGACCCTACCTATATCGTGCTGAATACCATCGGCGGCAGCGGATGGAAGAAGGCGGGGGACTGGCTGGAATGGAAGGTGGATGTGCCCGCAGCCGGGCTGTACCGCATTGCCATGCGTTATAAGCAGAAGGACAGCGTAGGTTTTTCAGGCATCAGGGCGGTTTCCGTCAACGGCAGTGTTCCCTATGCGGAAGCACAGGATATTCGTTTCCCGTATTCCAATTCCTTCCAGACGAACTATCTGCAGTCTGTTGCGGGGGAAGATCTGTATTTTTATTTTGAAGAGGGAACGAACACTGTCCGTCTGACCTGTTCGCTGGGCGCATATGCGGAGGCGGCTTCGGAACTGAGGGAAACCATAGACGAAATTTCGGAAATTTATTATTCCATCACGGCGATCACCAGTACTGCGCCTACCAAATATCAGGACTATCAGCTGACCAGACGTCTTCCCAATCTCACCACGGAACTGCAGCATGCAGGGGAACGCCTTGCGGATATCTGCAGTCAGGTTATGGAGATTACGGGAGGAACCACTGACGTAAGCTCGTCCATAGACAGATCCGCGGACATGTTTCTGGAGATAGCGGAGTACCCCAGCAGAATCACGGACAAGATCACCACCATAGGAGACTCCATTACTTCCCTTGGATCCGCGGTGCTTACGCTTTCCCAGCAGGCTCTGACCATCGACTGGATGGAGCTTCAGGGAACGGAAGAAAAGCTGCCCCCTGCGGAAGGCAGTTTCTTCCAGAATGCAAAGCATGAGATTCAGTCCTTTATCGGCTCCTTTACCAATGACTACAATGTAGCCGCGGACAGCGAAGAGGCTGGGGAAGGCAAAACCATCACCGTATGGGTATCTACAGGACGGGATCAGATGGATGTGCTTCGCCGGCTGATCAATGAAAGCTTTACTTCCCGAAAGAATATCAAGGTGGAACTGAAGCTGGTGGACATTTCCATTATCATGACCGCTGTGGCCGGAGGAACCGGACCGGATGTATTGATCGGCGCTTCCAACACCATGCCCATGGAACTGGGATACAGGGGCGCGGCATACGATCTGAAACAGTTTTCGGACTACGGGGAGACGGCGGCCATGTTTGCTCCAGCGGCGGTTGACAGTTATGCGTTTGAGGGAAAACAGTACGGACTGCCGGATCAGATGAGCTTTCCGGTACTGTTCTACCGCAGCGATATTCTGGCCCAGTACGGCATTATGGTGCCGGAGACCTGGGAAGATCTGGTGAGCATTATTCCCTCTCTTGCCACCTACAACATGCAGGTGTATCTGGACAGGGAATCCATACAGACTCTGGGCGCAGCCTCCGGGGTAGGAACTTCCAAGGCCATCAACAGCGTATATCTGTCCATGCTGTATCAGAACGGCGGCGAGCTGTATGACGAGGCAGGGAAGGAGACGCTTCTGCTGAGCGAAGAATCCGTAGACTGCTTTGAGACCTGGACGGATTATTATACCAAGTACGGATTTTCCGCCACCATCAGTTTCGTGACCCGTTTCCGTCTGGGAAGCGTGCCCCTGGCCATCATGGATATCTCCAACTATAATACGCTGAGCGTCTCCGCGCCGGAGATCAGCGGCAAATGGGGAATCAGCCTGGTGCCCGGAACCAGAAGGGAAGACGGGACGGTAGACCACAGTATTCCTGTGACCACCAGTTCCGTGGTTATGATTAAGCCCACGGTGGAGAGGGACGGCACCATGAACGAGGCATGGGAGTTCATCAAATGGTGGGTTTCCGCGGATGTACAGACGGGTTATGCCCGGGAGATGGAAGCCGTGCTGGGTTCTTCCGGACGGTACATGGTGGCAAACCTGGAATCCTTTGAACAGACATCCTGGCCTGTGGAGATTGCGGCAGTATTGGACGACAGCCTTTACTGGCTGAGGGAGATCCGTCAGATTCCCGGTTCGTACCTGACAGGCCGAAACCTGGAAAATGCGTTCTACGCGGTAATTAACGATATCAGTCTGGACCCGCTCGATACACTGGCAGGCTATGTGGAATCCATAGATGCGGAGATCATCAAGAAGCGTCAGGAGTATGGTTTGGATACGAAGTGATATTGAACAGAGAAAGATGGTTTGGAAACGGAGTGGTATTATGAATAATAGAGGAAAACCGGTAAGCAAAAAAGTCCCGCTTCTCACCGAGCTGCGAACAAAGAAGGAAGTTTATCTGATGATACTGCCCTTCAGTCTGTTCTTCATTGTGTTCGTTGTGGCTCCGGTACTATTTTCCGTAGTGATGAGCTTTACGGATTACAATGTAATACAATCGCCGGGGTTTGTGGGACTGGATAACTATATTGATCTGTTTTTGAATGACAGCCTGTTTCTGAAGGCGCTGCAGAATACCTTTGTCATGGCCGTAATCGTGGGGCCGGTGGGTTATATGCTTTCCTTTACCATGGCCTGGATGCTCTGTGAGCTTCCCGACAAGCTGAGGGTAATTATGACCGTGATCCTGTACGGGCCTTCCCTTGCGGGCAATGCCTATGTGATCTGGACTTTGATTTTCGCAGATGACTCCACCGGGTTTGCCAATGCGAGACTGATGAGCATGGGGATAACGGACGGCGCGATTCTCTGGCTTCACGACGCAAAATACATGATGACAATCATTCTGGTAGTGCAGCTGTGGATGAGCTTCGGTGTGGGATTCCTGAGCTTTATCGCCGGTCTGCAGGGCGTGGACCGCTCCCTTCAGGAGGCGGGGATGGTGGACGGAATCACCAACCGGTGGCAGGAGCTGTGGTACATTGTCCTGCCTTCCATGAAGCCCGTGCTTCTGTTCGGCGCAATCATGGCAATCACCGGCGCGTTCTCCATCAGCGGGTCCGCCCTGACAGGGTTTCCCAGTACAGGTTATGCGACGCACAGTATCGTGGATCACCTGACGGATTACGGTACCACCAGACTGGAGATGGGGTATGCCTCCGCCATTGCGGTGGTGCTCTTTGTCCTGATGGTGGGCTGCAACAGGCTGATTCAGAAAGTTCTGCGAAAGGTGGGAACTTAATATGATAAAATGGTTTGGACGTATCAGATCCACCGGCGGTTTCCGGAAAGCCTTTGTGCGTTATATTACCAAGGGCCGCAGCAACCGCAGCGTGGGAGGAACAGCATTTTTACTTTTATTTATACTGGCATTTGCCATATTCGCCGTATTTCCGGTAGCGTTCATGGTGGGTAATGCATTTAAGCCCATGCGTGAACTGTACCGTTATCCGCCCACTGTTCTGCCGCAGAACCCTACGGGGCAGAATTTTAAGGATTTGCTGGTGTATGCCAGTGAGTCCCTGGTGCCTTTTACCAGATATCTGTACAATACGGGCGTTCTGGTGATACTGGGGTGTCTGGGGCAGATCCTGCTCTCCGCCATGGCCGCGTTTCCCCTGGCAAAGTCCGAATTCAGGGGAAAGAAGCTGATGAGCAGCATGGTAGTGTATGCGCTGATGTTCTCCGGGGCGGTAACGGCGGTGCCCAACTACCTGATTTTGACGAAACTTGGACTGGTAGACAGCCTGTGGGCCATTATCCTGCCGTCGTTCGCTTCCACACTGGGACTGTATCTGATGCAGAACTTTATGGAAATGCTGCCGGATTCCCTGATCGAAGCGGCTAAAATCGACGGAGCGAGCTATTTCCGGACACTGGTTTCGATTATTATGCCTGTGGTAAAGCCGGCGCTGATGACAGTGTTTATCTTTACTTTCCAGGGACTCTGGGGCAATACGGGAGGCAGCGTGCTGTACACGGAGAACATTAAACCGCTGAGTTATATGCTCTCCCGCATCGCGTCAACCGGTATTGCAAGACAGGGAATGGCATCTGCGGCCTCTTTGCTTTCGTTCTTTATCCCGGTGCTGATCTTTGTGGTCACCCAGAGCAATGTTATGGAAACAATGGCTACCTCCGGTATGAAGGATTAAGGGAGGGTGATTATGAGAGAAAAAATGAAAAAATGTCTTTTCTATGTGCTGGCGGGGCTGATGATGCTGGTGGCGCCCTTAACCGTTTCGGCGGAAGGGACCGCCAACTACTGTTTCGGCTCCGGAGGCCCTTACAGGAAGGCGCCTGTCGCCTATGAGGTGGAGAAAGTTTATCATGCTGTCGATTTGGAGGGCGTGGAGAATCTGAACGAACTGGAATCCATGTTTGTGACAGAGGATTCCATCTATGTGGCGACGCTGAACGCCGTTTTGGTGTTGGATTATGATTTTAAGGTAAAGCATATTCTCTCCGAGTATGAGGACGCGAACGGGAATACCGTTAAAATTAACGCTCCCCAGGGTCTTTTTGTCACGGATGAGGGAGAGTTGTATGTCTGTGAGCCAACCGCCGGTCATGTGCTGATTTTTGACAGGAATTATAAACTTCTGCACAATTACGGGCAGCCGGAGGGACTGGACATCACGGTGGCCTACAAGCCCTCCCAGATTGTGGTGGACAGTCTGGACCGTATGTATATTATCGCGTCCGGTATTTATGAAGGAATTCTGGAAGTCAATTCCGACAATAAATTCCAGCGCTATTTCGGCTCTACCACGGTATCCATATCTCCCCTTGAGGTTTTCTTCCGAATGATCGCCACGGAAGAGCAGCTGAGCAAGCAGGCGCTGATTCTGCCCACGGAGTATTCCTCCTTGACCATCAATGAGAAGGGATTTATTTATACCACAATCCGGTCGTCGGAGGTGGAAAACCCCATTCGTCTGCTGAATGTAAACGGAAAGGATATCATGCCGGAGGACTGGCAGGGAGAGCACCCCATGGGAGACTGGGGTTATGCTATAGCGCAGAGGGTTACGTCCGAGTCCGGCCCTTCCAATTTGTCCTACATTGACTGCAACGAGTACGGAATGTACATGGTGCTGGACAGGACCAGAAACAGAATCTTCACTTACGACGGAGCATCCAATGTACTCTTTGTATTCGGCGGCAGCGGAGACAAGGACGGATGCTTCAGGAATCCGGTGAGCGTCCGCTGGCTGGGAGACAGCAGCAGAGTGTTGGTTGCGGACAAGCTTGCCCAGTCAATCACTGTAATGAAGCCTACCAATTATGCCGGGGCCATTATTGAGGCGGTCAGGCTTGAGACGGAAGGCGACAGGGAGAACGCGGTCGTTGAGTGGCAGAAGGCCCTGGAGATGAACAGCAGCTGCAGCGTGGCGAAGGATGCCATCGGCAGGGAGCTTTACTGGGAAGGACGCTATAAGGAATCTCAGGAGATCCTGGGGCAGATTTACCGGACCGATTACTATTCCATGGCGTTTGAGAAGACCAGAGAAGAGATAGTCCGCGCCTATGCGCCTGGGGCGGTGGCGGTTCTGGTGGTCCTGATTGTGGCTGTCAAGGCGGTCCGGCATGTAAGGAAAGGCCGTAAAGGAGGGGACGCTTATGCAAAAGGCTAGCAGTTTTGATCTGAAGAAATGGTTGGACCGCGTGGTGGAGGAAGGCATTCGGTTCCCGCTGTATATGATGGGCAAGCCCTTCAAGGCTTTCAGTGATATCAAATATGAGGGGAGAGGAAGCGTGCCGGCCTGCGTTGTCTTTATGCTGATGCTGATGCTTTTGAGCATAATGCGTCAGTCCTATACGGGAGCCGTGTTTGTGGAAGTGGAACCCCGTTACATGAACATCTGGATGGTGATGCTGGGAGCTCTTGCGCAGACGGTGCTGCTGGTGGCGGCAAACTGGTCCGTGTCCGTTCTGACCAACGGAAGCGGCAGCGCCAGGGAAATTTTCATGGTTGCCATGTATGCGCAGTATCCTTATATATGGCTGAGTGCGCTGTATCTGGCGCTGTCCCATGTGCTGTCGCTGAACGAAGCGGCGCTGCTGAATTTCTGTCTGGCGCTGGGATTGGTGTGTACGCTTTTCTATGGCTTTATCGGACTTGTCTCGGTGCATGGCTTCGGTTTTTTCCAGGGAATTGCCTCCGTGGTGCTGACTATAATCGCGTTGGTGATCATTATCTTCATTATCCTTCTGTTGGTGATGATGGTCAGCGAGCTGGGGGCATTTCTGTCAACTGTGTGGGAGGAGATTGTGCTGCATTATTTCTAGTACACAATGGGGTACTGGTGTGCTGACATGCCGCACACGGATGCGTAGTTAATTAGTAAAAGAAAGGACGCAAGCAAGAGAATGAGAAGATTATGGCAAAAGAAAACAGCATTATTGTTTGCCCTGTTGTTCCTTGCAGCAGAAGTGCTGACTCCGATAAAGGCACTTGCTTATACAGTGGAATCGCCGAAGGAAGACACCGCCGGCATGGAGCTGGTGGCGCAGACTGACCAGGCGGAGCTTTATCTGGACAGAGAGGATGCGCTGCTATGTCTGGTGGACAAAAGCAGCGGCGCCGCGGTAAAGACCAAGATCATGGACGGCGACAGCGGCAATGCCAATATCAAGGCAAACCAGAAATCAGATTTTATCATTTCTTATTATAAGGATATCAAAGCGGCAAACACGCTGTCCCAGGCCAACTATACCATGGCGGTGGAGCCGGGCCAGATGGAGTTCACCGAGGTAGAGAACGGAATAAAGATTGCGTATACGCTGAAGGAAGATAAGCTTTCTCTGGACTGTGTGCCCAAGTATATTTCCGAGGAGCGGATGACTTCGCTGGTGTTGGACTACCTCTCGGTGAAGGAGCGTGAATGGATATCGGATTTTTACCGCCTGTACGACGGAGTGTATACCCGTACCAGGGACGGAGGAGAGCTTCAGTCCACCATCCGCGCGATTTACAAGTTATTCTATGAGGTGGGCCAGTATACGGAGGAGGATCTGGAGGCGGACAATGCGGAAAGCGGGTATGAGAGCGAGTGGAGCAATCTGGAGATCCGGGGTTCCGTGGAATATACGCTTGACGGAGGCGATCTGGTGGTGCGCATGCCCCTGGAGGAGCTGACGACAAACAACGAGGAGGTCATCCTCTATTCGGTTACCCTGCTTCCCTATTTCCTGTCGGCAGGACAGGAAGAAAAGGGGTATTATGTGATGCCGGACGGGGCGGGCGCGGTGATCAATTTCAATAACGGCAAGGTCTTCGCGACAGATTATAACACCCGGGTATACGGGGGCGATGTGCTTCTGAATACGGAGCCGGTGCCAGTGGCGGATTACTCTGCCATGATGCCTGTCATAGGCGCGGTGTATGAGGATTATGCCCTGCTCGCCATCGTGGAAGACGGTCAGGGGGCGGCGGAGATCAATGCCAGGATTTCCGGTAAAACGGATAATTACAATACAGCATGGTTCACCTTTTATCTGACGGAGAAGGAGAATGTGGCCAGTACCATCAGCTCCGGCGTCATGGTGAACCGCTGCGTGCAGGATCCCATTACGGGAGACCTTGCCGTCCGCTATAAGATGATTACAGATGCGGAGGAGACGAATTATACGGGGCTTGCCCATCTTTACAGGCAGTACCTGACGGACAAAAACGTCTTAAGCGTTCTGGAGGACCGGGGCGCGGAGCTTTATCTGGAGCTGCTGGGCGCCACGCTGGAAGCCAAGACTTTCCTTGGTTTTCCCTACAGAGGGGTTAAAAGTCTCACTTCCTTTAAGGAAGCGGCGGGTATTTTGGAGGATTTGAGCGGCCGCGGAGTGAACGACGCCGTAATTCAGCTGGACGGCTGGCTGGACGGCGGACAGAGACATGAAAACTTAAGCAAGGTTAAGCTGGAGGGCGAGCAGGGCGGCAAAAAGAGCTTCAACGCCCTGGCAGAGAGGGCGGAGAGCCTGGGGTACGGGCTGTACCCGGATGTAGCCATGCAGTATATCTACCCTTCCTTTGACCTGTTTCAGAAGAACAGCGCCAAAAATTATGCCAAGAAATACGGCAGCAGGTATCTGAGCAATCAGTATGCGTGGCATACGGAGATAGCGATGGCAAGCTTTACCTCCAGGTTCAGCATGATCTGGTCGCCTTATCTGCTCTCACCGTCCCATCTGGCGAATTATACGCAGAAGGCGGTGAAGGGGCTGAGCAAGCTGGATGTCAAGGGCGTGACAGTGACGGATATGGGTGTTGAGCTGATCGGCGACTACAATGACAAAGCTCCCGTGAACCGTGAAAACGCATTGGATAAAGTGGCGGAATCCATGGATATCCTGGAGCAGAGTTTCGATCTGGTGATGAAGGCCCCCTACCAATATGCATGGAAGGGCGTGCGGAAAATGAGCGATATGCCCACCAGAAGCACGGAGTATACCGTTTTTGATTATGATATACCGTTTCTGCAGCTGGTGTTGGACGGATGCGCTTCCTACTCTACAGAGCCTCTGAATTATCAGACCCAGAAGGATACGTCGGAATTGCTGCTGAAATGTATTGAGACCCGCAGCAATCCCAAATTTTATGTGATGGAGGCGCAGATGAGTGATCTGCGGTATGCGCTGTATGCGGATTACTATTCCATCAATTACGGAGAATGGGCCGAGCGTATTGCCCAGGTTTACAATGAATACGCGGCATTCGCCGGCAAGGTGGCGGACAGCAATATCGCGCTGCACGAGACCGTTGCCGAGAAACTGGTGAAGGTAACTTATGAGAACGGCCTTACCGTGTATGTGAACTACGGAGATAAGACGGTATCTGCCGACGGCAAAGAGGTGGCGGGACGCAGCTACCTGGTTGTAGAATAGGGGGTGAAAGAATATGCAGGAGACAAAAAAGAAACGGAAAAAAACCTCCGACTTTTACCGCAGGCAGGACAGATGGGCGCTTTTGATGATGACGCCCTGGCTGATTGGCGTGGTATTCTTCTTTGTGAAACCGTTGGTTGAAGTAGTGATCTACAGTCTGAATGACATTCAGGTGACGCTTGGGGGATTGGACCAGACCTGGGTGGGACTGCAGAACTTTAAGTATGTATTGCGGGAACATGCCACGTTTTACCAGGATTTGATTCTTACCTTTTCCAATGCGCTGCCCAATACGGTGCTGATCATTTTCTTCTCTTTGTTTGCGGCCGTGCTTCTGAACGGGAAATTTAAGTTCCGGGGAGCGGCAAGGGTACTGTTTTTCCTGCCCATCGTGCTGGCGACGGATCTGATCAACGTGGAGCTGGTTGGCGTAACTTTAGAGGAGAGCGGGTCGGGAGCGGCCTCACAGTCCCTGAGCGGCGCCATGATGCTGGTGAATTTTCTGATTGACGGCGTGGGCCTGCCCACGGAAGTGATTGCCGCTCTTCTGGGCGTTATCTCCAATGTGTTTGAGACCATCAAGCTCAGCGGCGTGCAGATTTTGATTTTCCTGGCGGGTCTGCAGTCCGTCAGCCCCAGCATGTATGAGGTGGCGAAGATGGAAGGCGCGACGGCTTACGAAACTTTCTGGAAGGTTACGCTGCCCACCGTATCGCCCCTGGTGCTGACCAATGTGATCTATACGCTGACCGATAATCTGATGCGGACAAAGCTGATTGAAACGATTCAGACGACTGCATTCGGCAGCGCGCAGTACGGCTACAGCGCGGCAATGAGTGTTTCCTTCCTGCTGCTGACATTGGCAGTGGTAGGTGTTGTATCCTTGATTCTGGGAAAGGTGGTGTTCTATAATGACTAAATCCAAGACCAGGCCTTCTGCCCGGGCAAAAGGCAGACGACTGCCCAAAACGGCGAATGAATGGGTTTTCTGGTTCCGGCGCAAGGGAGGACATATTTTGATGTCCATTCTGCGGTATGCGCTGATTCTGAGCATAGGGTTTATTATCCTGATGCCCATACTGCAGATGATATCCAAATCTTTTATGTCGCCGGAGGAAGTGGGCAGTCCGGTTTCCACATGGGTTCCCTCAGCTTTTTCCATTGAGCACCTGTTTGTGGCGTTTCATCTGCTGGATTATCCCGCGTCGCTGGCGTATACCCTGGCGACTACGGCGCTGCAGGTGCTGCTGCAGATTCTGTCTGCGGCCATAACGGGCTATTCCTTTGCAAGACTTCGATCCAAGAAGCTTCAGAAGCTGTTTGCCGTGGTGATTTTGACCATCGTGGTGCCGCCGTCGGTTTTGATGCTGCCCCAGTACCTTTTCTTCAGGAATTTTGACATCTTCGGCATTATCAAGCTGATCACTGGCTCCAGCATCAACCTGCTGGGCAATCCCGTTGCGCTGTATATGCTGGACATCTTCGGCATGGGCTTAAAGGGCGGTCTGTATATCTTCATCTTCCGTCAGTTTTTCAGGGGACTTCCCAGGGAGCTGGAGGAAGCGGCGCACATGGACGGCTGTAGTTTCCTGGGCACATTGTTCAAGATTATCCTGCCCAACGCTGTTCCCGGCATTATCACCGTGGGCGTGCTGAGCTTTGTGTGGAACTGGAATGACACCTATTATACGAATCTGTTTGTGGCAAATAAACTGAATCTGATGGTGAAGCTGAACTCTTCTTCCGCAGGAATGGACAATGCCCTGTGGGCAATTCACAAAAACGTTCCGGGAGATTTCTACTTCGAGCATACGAATATACTGTATCAGGGATCCATATTGACGGCCTCTTCACTGCTGGTTATCCTGCCGCTGATTGTGCTGTATATGTTTATTCAGAAGCGCTTTGTGGAGAGCGCAAGCAATGCGGGCATCGTAGGCTGATGTGCGGAAAATAGTTTATCTTTGATGTAATGCAAATTATTGTGTATGGGGTTGCTGCATGTGAAGACTAAAGTGCAGCAGCCCCATTCCAAATGGTCCGGCGCAGGACCGTGGACCTGGGAATGAGGACAGAGAGGAGGCCGGAGAATGGAGCAGGATGCGTTTGAGAGAATGCAGAATTCCCGTATATATCGTTTTTTTGAATTTCTATATATGCTTTTTCAGATAAATCTGTGTATGCTGCTGCTGACTTTATGCGGAATGGCCGTGTTTGGGCTGTTTCCCGCCATGTTTGCTGCAGCGGCTTATGTTAATGATGTGTTTGAGGGAAAGGAAGGAAAAGTATTCCGGTCCATGTGGGGTTACTTCAGGAAGTATTTTTGGACAGGGAATCTGCTGATGCTTCTCTATGCGCCGGCAGTGGCGCTGGGATTTTATGCGGTATTTGGGCGGGAGCTGAATACTGCGGTTTACTTTCTCCTTTTTTGCTGGCTGATCGGCGCCGTGGTTCTGCGTTGGTATCTTCCGGCTGTGAACGTATTGTATCCGGAATTTTCCGTAAAGAAGAAGATTTTGTTTGCGTTGGTGGTAGCCTGCAGCCGGTGGATGATGACGCTTTTGTTTCTGGTTTTTCATGCGGCGTGGCTTTACGCAGTGCTGCTTGCGCCGCAGTTAATGATGTTTATCGCATTTTCCACGCCGGTGTGGTTTACTCTGTGGAGGGTGAAGAAAGCGATGAAGCCGGAGAGCTTTTATGATCCGTGGGCGGAGGAAGAGGAGACTGGTGGGGGACATGACGAATAAAGTAACAATGCAGGAGATTGCCGATGCTTTGGGAATCTCCCGAGTGACGGTCTGGAAGGTGTTTCACAATTACGAGAATGTTTCTGCAGGACTCAGGTCAAATGTCTGGGATAAGGCAATGGAGCTTGGGTATGTGAAGGGTGGGCGTGAGGCAGAGCGGAGCAGACAGGAGAAGGAGAAGAAGAAGGAGAAGGAAAGGAATGTCTCCGCCATAGTTGCCAGGCCTGATTCCGCAGCGTTTTCCATGAAGATTATTCACAGTCTGGCGCAGGAGCTGAGTCTGTACAATATCAATCTCATGTATACTTATATGCCTTCCAGTTATTCAGACGAATATAGGATGCCCCAGATGCTGTACAACAATATGGTTCAAGGCGCTGTGGTATTAAATATATATGACAAGAGGCTGACGGAAGGCATTAACGGGCTGAATCTGCCGAAAGTATTCGTGGATGTGACACGGCAGATCAATCCCAGAGAACTAAGCGGTGATCTGCTGCTGCTGGAAGGATGGGACACTATGCGCCAGATCACGGAATCTCTGGTGGCCCGGGGGATGACAAAGATCGGATTTATCGGGGATATCGGACAGGCCAGAACAGTACGTGACCGTTACGAGGGATTCTGCCGCTGTATGAGAGAGCGTGGTCTGCCAGTGGAGGAAGCGTTCTGTTTGACCCGCATACAGGAGATTTTCTCCTGTGAAGAGGAAATAGGCGTTTTTTTGGATGCTCTCACCGTACTTCCGGAGGCCTTTGTCTGTGCCAGTGATTTCATTGCACATTGTCTTCAGCTGTATTTTTCCAGGCATCGGGAACGGGTCCCGGAGGGAATCGTGGTCACAGGCTATGATGACAGCGATGAATTTACGGATGTGAGCGGACTGCTGACCACGGCCAGTGTGGAGACAGAATTTTTGGGAAAACGCATTGCAAAGCAGATTATTTATCGTATGGAAAGCGGGGACGCGCCGTATGAAACGATCTATGTGAGGCCTTCCGTTATATACAGGGATTCCATTTTGTGTGGGGCTTGACCTGGGGCGGCGGATATGCAATACTGAACAAAACTTGTAGAGAGAGGTATGTGTCATGTTAGTTTTCAGATGTGGAAGAATGCGCTGATTTCATTTTTATTATCAGTTCATATCGGCAGTCGGACAGGCTGTATCGGGCATTCTCCCGCATAGTGGGCATGACGATACCTTTGTTTTAGGAATTGTCAGAAAATAACTGATGCAATTGCTTCAGGCAAAAGCCCGGAAATACAATAAGAATTGCCATAAACTTGCAGCAGTTATTTGTAGACACTTCCTTATTATAGGAAAGTTCTCCGAGTGACGACGAAAACGTAATAAAAACCCGCCAAAAGGCGGGCGCAACAAAACGGACAATGAGGTCAGAAGATGTAAAAGCTTTCTTCTGACGCATCGTTCAGATCGTCGTCCTCGGTAAGGAAACAATCCCGGTAGTTGTCTTTAAAAATCTCTTGTAGGATGTTCATGAGATTACTATGCAATAAATGTGGACGGAAAGCAATACCCCCTCAAAGATTGAGGGGGCAGGGGGAGCTGATGTGCCGAAGGCACTTATTTATTTGGTGTATACTGAAAGCTTTGTGTTCCCGCTTGATAATGAGATGAAAAACAGGTATAAATCATGACGCGGAAATATGTATATCAGTTTGTATGCCCCTTTACGTTACAAGTATCTCAATCTGAACAAGGGCATCCTCCATTTTGTCGATCACGTTTTCATTGAGAATGACTGCATAAGAATAGCCTGACAGTGTTAACCCGTGTTTTTCGGCATAATCAAATAGTTTCCGGTAGCACAGCACGGCGTTTTCAGGGGATTCTCTGTAAAAAGCCTGTAGATATTTTCCGGCGGGCTGTATGTGCAGTCCCTCTTTCTTTACGGGAAAAGGAATCTCGATGTACATTTTTGCGTAATCATCAAACTTTCCGCCACAGAGGCTTTCCACGGAAATCATAGTCCCATAGGAGGCGTCGTGTAGGCGGCGCAGCTGATATTTCTGTGTTTCACTGGTAATCAGCTCCACCAGTTTGTCAAAGGAGATGTCCGGGGTCACGTCCACTGTGACCAGGCTGTGGGCCTCTTTTTCAATCAGATTGATGGCGGACAGGTCCATGGTCAGAAGAGTCAGCATATTTTGCCGGTGATGCATCAGGGTTTTCCGAACCGCTTTCAAATGGGCCAGATTCCGGTCCAAATCCTTGATTTTTTCCTGTAAAAGCTGTTCCATGCTTTCCGCGGAACGGTTTTTCATAAATGTCTGGATTTCGTCAATGGGCACATCCAGTTCCCGCAGCAACAGAATGGTTTCCAGAATAGAGCTTTGACGGTAGCTGTAATACCTGTATCCGTTTTCGGGATGGATGAACGCCGGATGAAACAGGCCGATTTCATCGTACCACATCAGCGTTTTCTTATTGATGCCGTGCAGGGACGCAAATTGTCCGATGGTGAGCAGCTTACTTTTTTTCTCCATTTTTCAGATCTCCTCTTGACCGTACAGTTACTGTATGGATTATGATAAGGCATATACCGGAAAAAAACAAGAGGATAAGGAGAAAAATTATGGAAAATCAAAATGCTTACAGTAAACCGGTGAACTTGGGGAACATTCTCAAATTTGCTGTTCCCACCATAGCCATGTCGGTCTTTATGTCTTTTTACACCATGGTTGACGGGCTGTTTGTGTCAAATCTCATCGGGACGCAGGCTTTGTCGGCCATCAACCTGACAGCGCCGGTGATCCAGCTGGTGACCGCCATCTCCACCATGCTTGCCACAGGCGGCAGCGCAGTGATTATGAAAAAGATGGGAGAGCATAAGGAAGGGGAGGCCAGGGAAGATTTTACGTTTCTGATTTTGGTCAATGTGATTGTGGGTCTAGTGATGTGCATTCTGGGATATGCGGTCATGGGCAGCATTTTCGGAAGCCTGGAGGTGTCCCGGGAGGTGGCGGGCTACTGTACCGCGTATCTGGGCCGCTATCTGCTGTTTACCATCCCCATTCTGCTGATGAACAACTTTACCCTCTATATGATTGCCTCCGAGAAGGCAGCCCTTTCCCTGGTCTGCTCCGTAACGGGAGGCGTGCTGAACATGGTACTGGATTATGTTTTCATCGCCGTTCTGGACATGGGAATCGGCGGAGCGGCCATGGCCACTGGTCTGGGGTATTCCGTGACAGCCCTGGTGGGCCTGTTTGTATTCAGCAGCAGGAAAAGCCTGCTTCATTTTACCAAGCCTGCCTTTCGCTTCAAAGTCCTTGCAGGCGCGGCATCCAACGGCTGCTCCGAAATGGCCACCGCTCTGGTTACGGGTATCATCACCATGATGTTCAACTGGACCATGCTGCATTATGTCGGGGAAAACGGTGTTGCCGCCGTGACGATTATCATGTACGTCCTTATGTTCGCCAGTTCCCTATACACCGGATATTCTTATGGCGTTGCGCCCATGATCAGTTATTACTATGGGGAGAAAAATCAGGAAAAACTGAAAAAACTGGTGTCCGTCAGTCTGAAGGTGATTGGGGTGATTTCCCTTGTGACAGTCATCGCTTCCTTCGCCGCCACAAGGCCCCTGGTGTCCGTATTTGCCCGCCCGGACAATCCGGTTTATGAGCTGGCCGTAACCGGAAACCGGATATGTACCCTTGCGCTGTTCTTCATCGGGTTCAATATCTTTGCCAGCGGAATGTTTACGGCGCTGTCCAACGGGATGATTTCCACAGTCCTGGCCTTTTCGCGCTCCTTTGTGTTTATGCTGATTACCATGCTGGCGCTTCCCGCTCTGCTGGGGGTCAATGGGATCTGGCTTGCCACGCCTGCCGCAGAACTGATGGCGCTGTGCCTGTCCGTATTTATGTTTTTGAAATATCGGAAACGGTATCAATATTAGGGATCGCTCAGACAACATGGCAGACTACCGCCTCCTGGAACGCTGAACATCAACGCCCTTATCGATATCAACGGCCGCGCAAAGTATTCTGACAATGACCCTGCTGACATCCCGTATTCCAAGGGACTCGCAGCAATAACAGATTACAGGGGATTTTGTATATTTTTCTGCAAAAAAACCGCCTGCATATACGGTTGTATGTATACGCAGGCGGTATGTAAAAAACATTTGTTAATGGTGACCGCCTCTATGGCCGGATTGATGATGCCCGTTTCCGCCATGGCTGTGATCTCCGGTTTGCGCGCATCCGGAAACACCGCAGGAATTATGGGTATGGCTGCCCATGTCTGTGCATCCAGAAACGCCGCAGGAGTTATGGGTATGGCTGCTCATGTCCGTGCATCCAGAAACGCCGCAGGAGTTATGGGTATGACTGCTCATGTCTGTGCATCCCGCCACGCCGCAGTTATGATACCCATGCCCGTCATCCGCAGAGTGGGGGTAGCAGTACTGGCCGTTATGCATGTGGGCGGCTGTTTCGGTACAGCCCGCAACACTGCATGTGCCGTGGCTGTGTTCCCCGGTCAGAGTACAGCCGTCGATGCCGCAAAGTCCGTGTGCATGCGCGGTTTCCAGAGTGCAGTCTGCTACACCGCAGTTATGATACCCATGCCCGTCATCCGCAGAGTGGGGGTAGCAGTACTGGC
>CAJUFB010000027.1:0-622 GCA_910585805.1 uncultured Acetatifactor sp. | reverse complement strand
CTGTTTCGGTACAGCCCGCAACACTGCATGTGCCGTGGCTGTGTTCCCCGGTCAGGGTACAGCCGTCGATGCCGCAAAGTCCGTGTGCATGCGCGGTTTCCAGAGTGCAGCCTGCTATGCCGCAGTTATGATACCCATGCCCGTCATCAGCAGAGTGGGGATAGCAGTACTCGCCGTTATGCATGTGGGCAGCTGTTTCGGTACAGCCCGCAACACTACATGTGCCGTGACTGTGTTCCCCGGTCAGGGTACAGCCGTCGATGCCGCAAAGGCCGTGTTGGTGTACTTCCGTCTGTGTACAACCTGTCACTTCGCAGGAAACGCTTGTTCGATTTTCCTGTGCCGTCCCCTGGATTTCAGGGGAACTTTGATTTACCGCATAGGAGACAATACTGCCTGTTACCATGGCAATGGATACAAACGCAATGGCTGATAAGATTTTTTTCATTTCCACATCTCCCTGTTCAAAATGCAATCTAAGTGTATGCTTCCATCTTAAGGATACTATAGCATACAAAGCCTTTAAATTCAAGATTAATCTTCATCTTCGACATATTCAAGAATATCCCCGTTGTTTTGCAACCCCCAATAGATACATTAAGTCAGAAACCCTTAATCTATC
>CAJUFB010000026.1:22641-51230 GCA_910585805.1 uncultured Acetatifactor sp. | reverse complement strand
AAACTGAAAGCGGAACAGACAGCATAAATGGTACTGACCGGGAATCTAAAAACAGGTTCCCGGTTTTTTGTTTAACAAAAACATATTTACTTGTTATAGTCTTGCATTTTATTATACGTTTTCGCCAATTTTATTTAAGGAAAAATCTTATTGAGCAGTTTGTTTCTTAGCCATTCAAATGTAAATTTTCTGTGAATTTGATTAAAATGTCCTTTACAAAACGTCACAGGGGATGCGGCGCTGAAGGTGCTGACCTTTGGCATTCCGCTGGCTCTGGTCCAGTATTATCCCCTGTTGTATCTGCTAGACCGGGAGAGCGGGATCTGGTATATGATTTCCCCTTTGGTTTCTCTGCTGTTTGTGGTGCCCTCCTATTGGTTTTACCGGTTCGGGCTGAAGAATTACAGGTCCTGTGGGTCCTGATTTTGGAAAAATCAAATTATTCCGTCACTTTTTCGGAGTAAAGGAGTCTATAATGGTGAACGGAAGGTTTGGGAGCGGGCCCGCGGCGGAAATCCGCCGTTACCGGAAACTGCGGAAAGGATACGTTTGGGGATGAAGTTTACGGCTGCATATGAGCAGAGCAGGGATGCTGTGTATGGTTATCTGGTTTACATGACAAGGGATGTCTCCCTGGCGGAGGATTTAAGCCAGGAGGTTTTCCTGCGGATGTTTCTGCATCTGGATAAATTCAGGGGAGAGGCCAGTGTGCGCACCTGGGCTCTCCGCATTGCACGGAACGTGTTCTTAAGCTATGCCAGAAAGAAGCAGCCGCAGCTTTTGGAGGAGCAGGAATGGGAGCCTGAACCGGACGTGAACCGCAACCTGCCGGAGGAAGAGTTTCTGCGCAAGGAGGAGGCCCGCCGGGTGAGGGACTGTCTCATGTGCCTGGGAGAGCAGGAGAGGACAGTGCTTCTGCTGCGGGATTTCCAGGAACTTTCCTACGAGGAGGCGGCCAGGATCATGAACTTGACGCCGGAAGTGGTGAAGAGCCGCATCTACCGGGCCAGACAGAAATTCCGGAAAATCTATGAGGACAGTGGGAAAGGAGACAAGGCGGAATGGAGGAGATGAAAGACAGGATCCGGATTCCCGGGGTGACTTACCAGGGAGATGACCGGAAATTAAAAGAGCGTATTTTCAAATTTAAGGCGGGGAGTTTTCGGATCGCAGTGTTTACCCTGGTGGGATTGTTTATGGGATTTTACAGTGACACTTATGTGAGAGACACTTTTTTTCCCACAAAACTGATTACTGCGGTGCCCTATAAAATAATGGAGGCCATCTATCAGTCGGTGCTTCCTGTACAGAACCCGATTCCTCCGGACATGAGGGGATGGACCTGGAATATGATTTTTCCCTACAGCTATGTGGCGAACCTGCTGGCGGAACCGCTGACAACCGTGCTTATCGGCGGGGCCCTGTATGGTTCTCTGGGCTATTTTACAGGAGACAAGCGGGTGTTTACCCTGCAGCGTTTTCTGAAGTTTGCCGGGTGCTGGTGCATGGTGATTTTACTGGTGATCGGGGCGGCATTCGGGTTCAATGCCGGGGCGGAAGCGGCAAATGAGAAGTTCGGCAAGATTGAGGATTTCTTCTTTTACAGAGAGGACGGCTCCGGGTTCAGCGGAAAATACGGGATTCCGGAACTTACGGAGGAGGATTTTTACCAGGGGTTTGCCCCCGGTGATGTGGTTCGGGACAGAAACGGGGAATTGCCCCTGGGCATCTATTTCGACGGCGGAATGCGATATGGTTTGTACCGGATTCATTACGAGAAGCAGTATGTGGTAACGGAGCAGGGAAAAGTGTATCATATTTCGGAAGAATTTGTTCGGTATGTAAAAGATGAACTTGAGAGTAATTCCAGGAACAGATAGAGGAGGCGAGGGAATGAAAGGCATGATAAAAAGAGGTTTCCGGTTGGAAAGGCTGCGGATCAGCGGCAGGAAGGACTGGGTTATTTTCTGGCTCTTTGCGGGGATGATAGCCTATGTGGCAGGGGGAATGATGGATTACCGACTCGACGAATGGCTTTGGGGGATGGCAGACCCATGGATGACCAATCTCAACGTGCCTTTGGGGTATGGGCGTGCCATGATTGCGGCGGGTTTGCTGGTTGTGCTGGGGGAAGCGGTGATGTTTTTCAAAAAGAAACCGGTGAAGTATAGGCTGTGGCTCCTGGCGGCAGGTCTGGCGGTTGTCCTGGGGGCTCCGGCGCTCTACCGTCTCCACAGCAGCCTCATTGTGTCCTCGTTGTGGAAGGCGGAGCCGGAAAGCGTGACGGTCTGGCTGGACGGAAAGGAGTTGGGACTGAAAAACCAGGAAGGGGTTTTGCGGGAGGAAGAATACCGGACGCTTCTGGAATTGTGCAGGAGTCTGGAGCAGATAACGGACCCGGCGGAAGCGGAAGCCTGCATGGCCTGGTATAAGGCGGAGGGGGATTTCGTGGGAGCGGATAGTGTGTGGTTGGATTTTCCGGAAAGGTACGGACATCATTATGCCCTGAACCTGCGGATAAAGGACGGATACATTTATCTGTGGAGGGGATATCTGTGGAAGGAGGAGCAGGTAACCTTTTTTCGGGACAATGGGATAGCGGAGTGGATGGAGGGACTGTGACGGTTTTCTGAGACCATCCCTGAACTGCTGCCTCTGATCATCAGCTGTTGCACAAAGTGCGGCTTCTCACACCGAAGTTTGCCGCTGAAGCGGCGCAGGGGCGGGGCGGCGGTCAGGCAGAAGATTTTGAAATATTACATTTGGGTGTTGTATGATTCACGGATATTTGCTATAATAGAACGGATGTTTGTAACTGAGGCCGAAGCAAAAAGGGTTGTTTCGGCCTGAAAGAGCAGACGGGCAGCGGGAGATTATGGACGCTGTCTTATGAACCGGATAACGAAATTGCGAAGAAGCTTTATCATTCTTTTGGCTTTGTGGAAACCGGGGATATGGATGGCGAAGAAGTTATTGCGGTTCTTAAGCTTTCGGCTCCGGAAACGGCCTGTCAAGGGACATTTTATACTGCGCACCGGTTAAATTTGCAGTGCAACCCGACTGCAGACCGCCAGCCAAGTACTTTCCTGGGGACACCACTGTAAATCCTGGCGGTCTGCAGTATAATCCGGTTCACGACCAGTATAAGTCTGCCCGGTTGTCTTCTGCCTATCTGAAATAATTCTCCTGATATTTCCCGATTCGATCCAGAACCGTTTTTCAAAGGATGAAGCATGCTTTTTTGGGGATTCTACGCAAAGTCTACGGAGCGTGGGTTGTATTTCGGAGGGAGATTCCGTATACTGGCGTCAACAGTCCGGCTAAGAAATGTCAGTGCTTTTGAAAAATAATTTCTGCTGGACAGTAAAGCCGCAAAGGCGCACGAGAGGAACTTTTATGAGTGTCCTTTGGAATAAAAGTTTCTCTCATTACAGGTGCGTCGAAGCGACTTTACCCTTTAGTGCCGTCGCGCAGCGACTATATTAGGAGGGAAACGAGATGGATCAGGTAAAAATCGGACAATTTATTGGCATATGCCGCAGAGAAAAGAATCTCACACAGCGACAGCTGGCGGATTTGGTTGGCGTCAGCGACAAAGCAGTATCAAAATGGGAAACCGGCAGGGGACTGCCGGAAGCTTCGTCTATGGTGCCGCTTTGCGAGGCTCTTGGAATCAATGTCAATGAACTGCTCAGGGGAGAACGGATTCCGGGTGAAGAATACCAGGAAAAGGCGGAAGAAACAATGGTGAAACTGGCCGAAATGAAGGAGGATATCAAAAAAGTGAACTGGAAAATGGATTCAATGAAAAAAGGGATCGGATTTGGCGCGGCGTTGGCCATGGTAGTTTCCTACCAGACATACTCCTCCATCGCACTTGCCATAGTGCATGGGATATTGGGGTGGATTTATGTAATTTATCATGTACTCAGGTATTGATTGTGTCTCTGCCTGACTGTATAATAGAAGGAGCGACTGATGTGACAAAGGCTGCTGACATGCAGGACAGCTCTTTGGTAGAATTCGGTTCTAAGAAGTGAGGAAGGCCATATGGACAGACAGGTACCTGCGAGAATTGCAAATGTTTTAATCAATGCCCTGAAAGGCGGTGTGGTGCCCAGGGCGGGGCTGGAATACATCACGGTGGGCCGCGCCCGGGAAATTTCGGCCATACTGCATGATATCGATATGATTGAGGAGGGCGGCGCGTCCTTCCGCTTTATTGTGGGCAAGTACGGCAGCGGCAAAAGTTTCCTGCTGCAGACCATCCGGAACCATGCCGCCGCCAGGGGCTTTGCGGTGGTGGACGCGGATCTTTCACCGGAGCGGCGTTTTGCGGGGACCAGGGGCCAGGGGCTTGCCACCTACAAGGAACTGATTCAGAACCTTTCCACCAAGGCAAAGCCCGACGGCGGCGCGCTGCCGTTGATATTGGAAAAATGGATATCCGGAATCCAGATGACGGTGAAGACCACTACGGCTCTGGAAGGGGCGGAATTCGAGGCAGAGGTGGAAAGGCAGATTTATGAGGTGGCCGGTTCTCTGGAAGGTATGGTGAACGGTTTCGAGTTTGCCAGGGCGGTGGCACTTTACTGGAAGGCCTACAAGGAGGACGACGCTGCCCTGAAATCCAATGTGCTGCGGTGGTTTCGGGGAGAATATCCCTCCCGGAAAGAAGCCAGGGAAGACCTGGGGATTAACTTCATTGTGAACGATGAGACCTGGTATGATTTCCTGAAGCTTTTCGCCGCGTTTCTGGCGGGGGCAGGCTATAAGGGGCTGCTTGTGATTATCGACGAGCTGGTGAATATATTCAAGATACCGAACTCAATCACACGGGCAAACAATTATGAAAAAATCCTTACCATGTATAACGATGTGCTCCAGGGCAAGGCCAGGCACATCGGCTTTCTCATGGGAGGCACGCCCCAGTGCATTGAGGACAAATATAAGGGGGTCTTCAGCTACGAAGCCCTGCGCTCCCGTCTGGCGGAGGGGCATTTTGCCACCGGGGAGGTGCGGGATTTTTCAGCGCCCATTATCCGGTTGCAGATGCTGAATCAGGAGGAGATGTATGTCCTGGTGGAAAAGCTGCGGGACATTCATGCGGGACTCTATAAATATGAACCGGTTCTGACCCATGAGGATCTTGTGTATTTCCTCACTGTGGAATACAACCGGGTAGGGGCGGAAAGCCATATCACCCCCAGGGAGATTATCCGGGATTTTATCGAGTTGGTGAACATACTTCATCAGAATCCGGAAAAGAGCGTGGCGGAAATTTTGGGGGACAACAGCTTCGAGATGGCCAAAGGCGGGCTTGCCGGAGAGGAAGTGGCGGATGAATTCCGGGAGTTTGAGATTTAAGGGCAGATTGGGCATTTGGGCTCCAGGTTGGAAGGATGAAACAGTCTGCTGAAAGGAATTTCGGTACACAGGGAGAACAGGGGAGATGTGGGAAAATGTCGGAACAGAAAAGCAGCAAAATTTCAGACAATAACAACAATTCAGACAATAACAACCATTCAGACAATGACGAAAACTTGGAAAACAGCGAAAATTCGAAAGAGAGCGGCAAAGACGCATTAAAGGACGGCTCTTACAGAACCGCGCTGCTTCAGTATGTGCAAAAAGCCTATAAAACCAAACCGGATTATCCCTGGAAGGGGGACCCGGAAAGCGCGGTACTCCGCCATGAGGACAATCAGAAGTGGTACGGTCTTGTGATGGAGGTGGACAGGGCGAAACTGGGACTTTCCGGGAAGGGAAAAGTCTGCGCCCTCAATGTGAAGACCAGGGATCAGATGTTTCACGACATGCTGATTACACAGGCGGGTTATTTTCCGGGATATCATATGAATAAGGAGAAGTGGATTACAATCCTCCTGGACGGCACGGTTCCCTTTGGGGAGATCTGCGGCATGCTTGACGCAAGCTACGAGACAACCGCGTCCGGGAAAAAGAAGCAGAAAATCCGGCCGCCCAAGGAATGGCTTGTCCCCGCCAACCCAAAGTTTTATGATGTGGAAGCTGCCTTTCAGCAGGCGGAAGTGATTGACTGGAAACAGGGCGCCGGTATCCGGACGGGAGACACGGTGTATCTCTATATGGCGGCGCCGGTGTCCGCAATTCTGTATCAGTGTAAGGTTACGGAAACCGATATTCCCTGCCGCTATCAGGATGAAAATCTGACGATTACTTCCATGATGAAAATACGGCTCCTGAAAAGGTATCTGCCGGAACAGTTTCCCTTCGGGCTTCTGAAAAGCGAATACGGGATTTTTGCAGTGAGAGGACCCAGGGGGATTCCCGTCGGTTTAAGCCAGGCGCTGCGGTGTGTATGAAAAATGCCTGCAAAAAAGCAAATCTGGCGCCCTGTGGTAACACCTTTCAGGCTGTAAAGCCTGCCTTTGGGGCAGAGCGCCTTGACCGGAATAGGAACACTTGATAAAATAACCTAACAAAAGAATCATCAGAGAGGTAAAGGATAATGAAAAAGAAGCAGGAAACGGAGGAAGCCGGTCAGGCAGATCAGTCCGGTGGGCAGCAGCCGGAGGAAAAGAAACGCACTGTCCCGGAAAACCTGTTGTACTGGATGCGGACGCTCTACCGGGAGTCCCCCGGATTTGTCTGGCTGTATCTGGCGGGGTGCGGGGTGGCCGTAGGAATCTCCCTGCTTGGCGTATACATGCCTTCGGTACTTGTGGCGGATATCACGGAGGGTGGGAGCGTAAGAAGCATACTGGGAGACCTTGCCGTACTGGGAGGGGGACTGGTATGCCTGTACCTTTTGAGCAACTGGCTGGAGCGGACAAAGGGGATTCTCGGCAGCCGGATAGGACAGAGGCAGGCCCTGCAGGCTGCGGATCTGGCTCTGGAGACGAATTACGATAATATTGAACGGGCGGATTTTCCGGAGGAAATCTGGCAGTTGGTGGACCGTCATATGTGGAGCAGGGACTATAACACCGGATTTCTGGAAGCATTTGCCGCCGTGCTGACGGCAGTGGTGGGGATGATCCTTTATACGGGAATGCTTTCCGGGCTGTCTCTCTGGATTCTGCTGTTGGTCATTGCAGGGACGGCGCTGAATTATGTGGTGGGAATACGGTGCAATAAGTGGGATGCCAGGAACCGTCATAAGTGGATCACTTTGGATTACAAAATGGTCTATCTGTCCAGGAGTACCAGTACCTATGAGGCTTCCAAGGATGTCCACCTGTATTGGATGCCTCCCTGGCTTCGGAAGATGTTCAACCGGGAGCTGAAGCAGCGGCTTCATTATACCGTGCGGCAGCAGGGAAATTATTTTCTGGTGAGCGCGGTCAACGGTTTCAGCCAGATGGTCTGGGAGGGCGCGGCCTATCTGTACCTGATTTACCTGGTCTGTGAGGGCCGTCTGGATGCGGCGGGATTCGTGCTTTATATTGGGGTGGTCAGAGGTTTTGCAGGCTGGTGCGGCTCCATTGTCCAGGCGATACGGCAGCTTCACGAGAAAGCTTCCTATGTGGAAGAGCAGAGGCATTTTTTTGATAAACTGCAGCGGGGCAGAGAGAAGGAGAAGGAAGGGCTTGTGTTGGCGGCAGGGCATGTTCCGGAGATTTCCTTTGAACATGTAACCTTTCGGTATGACGGCTCCCAAACACCTGTTCTCAAAGACCTGAACCTGACGCTGAAGCCGGGGGAAAACCTGGCTTTGGTAGGGTTGAACGGCGCGGGAAAGACAACCTTTATCAAGCTGCTCTGCGGCTTTTATGACCCTACGGAGGGAAAAATCCTCATAGACGGCGTAGACCGTTCCAGGTACAGCAAGGACAGCTGGCTAAAGTATTTTTCGGGAGTGTTCCAGGATGCGGAGCTGTTTCCCATGTCTCTGGAGGAAAATCTGGCCCTGGGGACGGCTCCTGATTCAGGGGAAGGTTCGGGAGAAGAGAAAGCCGCAGGAAGGAAAGCCGGGGCAGAACCAAAGCAGCATAATGCGCAGAGCCGGCGGCAGGAACAGCACAATGACCAGGAGAACCACGGCACGCACATGGATGCATGTCTGAAAATGGCGGACCTGGAGGATAAGATCAAAAAGCTGCCCCAGGGCCTGAAAACCATGTTCGGCAAGGAGAGCTATGAGGATGCGGCGGACTTTTCCGGAGGAGAGATGCAGAAGCTGATGTTGGCCAGGGCCTTGTACAAGGAGGCGCCTTTACTGGTACTGGACGAGCCTACGGCGGCGCTGGACCCTCTGATGGAGAGCGAACTGTACCAGAAATACCGCCGGTTTTCGGAGCACAAGACCACGGTTTTTATTTCCCACCGTCTGGCAAGCACCCGTTTCTGCGACAGGATTCTGCTGATGGAGGACGGAGGGGTGGCAGAGAGCGGAACCCATGAAGAGCTCTTGGAGAGAGACGGGAAATATGCCTGGATGTTCCGGCTGCAGAGTAAATACTATCAGAAAAAGGAAGCCCAGAAGGAAGCAGGACTGGAAGGCGAGGAGGTGGAGAGGGAAATATGAGCAAGGCAGATAAAAAGGCGGCAAAACGGCAGGCCCAGGAAACGGAAGCATCTGCAGCGGAAAAAGCAGGGGCAGCGTCAAAGCAGATGAAACGGGCCATTGTCTACTTGGCAAAAGAATCTCCGGGCATTTTCCCGTTGGCATTGCTGCAGGCAGTGATGGAGGCTGCCTATCCCTACATCGGCATCCTGCTTTCCGCCGGGATTCTCACGGAACTGGCGGACCCGGGCAGAAGCATGTCTCATTTGTTCCGGATGGCGCTGCTGTTGGTGGGACTGAACTTCCTGGGCAGAAGAATGATGGATTTCGGGGGGCAGCTTCTGGATGTGCTGCAGTATACGGTGCTGAAACACATTGAGAGGGCGGTGGCGGAGAAAGCCTGGAAGATGGACTACGCCATGAGCGCGGACCCCAGGATTAACGAGACAAAGCAGAGGATTACCAGATGGCATTACGGCAGGGGCGTTCTGGCTTTGGTGGGACAGGTGAGAGGGGTGTTCCAGGCCCTGGTGACCATCGGCATTTCCATTGCCCTGGTGGCGGAATTTTTCCGGGCAAAGGCAGTGGGGGAGGACCGGACAGCCGCTCTTCTGAATCACTGGGCAGTGTCTGTGCTGTTTCTCGTATTGCTGTCCTTTTCCATTATTTACAGCATTTATACGTCTTTTCGTATACAAAAATACTATTTTAAAACAAATGAAACATCGGAAAAACCCATAAACCGGATGATGTACCTGATGGACAGCTGTTTTAGCAAGTATCGGAACGGGAAAGATATCCGCATGTTTCATGCAAAGAAACAGATCTCCGGGAAGCTTCGGGCGCTGGGCGGGGAATATCTCCGGGAGATCGAGCCTGCTTTTCGATATGAGAGAAGGAAAACTTTTTACTCCATCCTGATTTCCAGATGTTTTGACCTGCTTGTGTATCTGTTTGTGGGGGCAAAGGCCATATTCGGAGCCTTCGGTGTAGGCAGCATTCTGAAATATACAGGGATGGTGACTCAATTGGGAGACGGCGTCACCAGACTCTGCGATACTGTCAGGGATTTTCTGCAGAACCTGGAGTATGTGGAGGTGTATTTCCGGTATCTGGATATGCCCAATGCCACGGCGGAGGGAACCCTGCCAGTAACACAGGAAATCCGGGACAACTACGAATTCGAATTCCGGAACGTGACCTTTGCCTATCCGGGAGCTCCGGGTCCCAGTCTCTCCGGCATCAGCTGCCGCTTCCGCAAGGGAGAGAAGATTGCCATTGTGGGCCGCAACGGCTCCGGCAAGACCACCTTTATCAAGCTTCTGTGCAGGCTCTGTGATCCCCAGGAGGGAGAAATTCTGCTCAACGGCGTGGATATCCGGAAATATCAGTACCAGGAATATTTGTCTTTCTTTTCCACGGTGTTCCAGGATTACCAGATCTTTGACTTTAAACTGGGAGAAAATGTGGCGGCGGAGAGCGAATATGACGGAGAGCAGGTAAAGGAAGCCCTGGAAAATGCGGGTTTTGGAGAGCGGCTGCGCACTTTGGCGGACGGACTGGACACGCAGCTGTTCAAGCGGTTTTCCGAGGATGGGGTGGAGCTGTCCGGCGGGGAGTCCCAGAAGGTGGCCATTGCCCGGTGCCTGTACAAGGATGCGCCCTATGTGGTATTGGATGAACCAACCGCGGCTCTGGACCCGGTGGCGGAGGCGGATATCTACCAGAGGATGAACCGCTTTACCAGGGACAAAGGCGCAATTTATATTTCCCACAGGCTTTCCAGTTGTCATTTCTGTCACAGGATACTGGTTTTCGAGGAGGGCAGGATTGCGGAACAGGGCAGCCATGAGGAGCTTCTGGCGGCAAAGGGGCTTTACCGGAGGCTGTGGGACGCCCAGGCGCAGTATTATGCGTAGGGGCCGTGAAAGGCAGTCAAAGACGGCAATATATACATTCCGGAGGATAGCGTCTTGTCAGGGATGGATTATTATGGTAAGGTGTTTATGACAGATAATGTACGCAGGGAATAGCCCGTGCGGAAATGGTTTTCGGCAGCGGGCGGAAAGGTGTGAATATGGAATATTTGGAATTGGGAAATCTGGTCAGGGATATAGACCCGGATATGCAGGCAGGAAACCCCAGGAACAGCGAGGGAACGTTTCTGGAGACGAAAAAGGACGGAATTCTGTTTGTTTACAGCCGTTTTCGCGGCCAGGATCCGGCGGATCATGCTTATGCGGATCTGTGCCTGATGCGCTCCATGGACGGGGGCAGAACTTTTGACCAGGGTACGGTGATCCTGACCTGCGAGGGGGAGGAAGGGGTAAACATGATGTCCCCGTCCCTGATGGAGATGCAGGACGGAGCGGTAGGACTTTTTTACCTGGTCAGGATGACTTACGATATAACAAAGATTTTTCTTCGGAAATCTAATGATGGAGGCAGAACCTGGGGGGAAAGGGTCTGCTGTACACCCCAGGATGATTTCTTTGTGATAAATAATGACAGGGTTCTGCGCCTGAACAGCGGACGCATTGTGGTTCCGGTGGCAAGCCACAGGGCAAGGGGCGGAATTCTGGACAGCCGCTCGGACATTCAGTGCTTCCTCTCCGATGACGACGGAAAGACATGGAGGGTGGCGTCGGGCAAGTGCAGCCTGCCCCAGTCTTCCCACTGTATTTCAGGGCTGCAGGAGCCGGGAGTGGTGGAGCTGTCAAACGGGGTGCTCTGGGGATGGGCCAGAACGGAACTGGGAAGACAATATGAGACATTTTCCATGGACGGAGGGGACACATGGACTGTCTGTCAGCCATCCAGGTTTACTTCCCCCAACAGCCCTCTGTGCATGAAGCGGGGATATGACGGAAGGCTTTATGCCATCTGGAATCCCATCCCGGAGTACAATGGCAGGGAGAAGCCGGATTATTTTACCGGAGGCAGAACGCCCCTTGTCATTGCATCCAGTGGGGATGAGGGCAAAACGTTTACCGATCCTGTGGCTTTTGAGTGGGACGGGGAGAGCGGCTATTGTTATTGTGCCATCTGCTTTACCCGGGAAGCGCTGCTCCTGGCCTACTGTGCGGGAGGCAGGAAGGAGCGCAGCTGTCTGGTGAAAACCCGCATCCGCAGGGTGGAGAGAGACGAGGTTGTGAAAACGGCGGGCAGAGCGTAAGGGGACAGAGGAGGAAATATGTGGAATTCTACGAACAATGTGAAGGGGAGCGTCCATTATCCGCTGCAGAACTCTACCGCATGGGCCTGCAGAAAGAGGGGATAGGGGAAATCTGATTTCCCCTTGCTTCCCTATATTTCCCTGCCCATAAAGCGCAGGGGATTCCCGCCCGGATTGACGGCAAGAACGGCTGTCAGGATTTCTTCCCTGCGGCTTTCCGGATCAGGCAGGCTGCAGACAATATCGTTCAGATCATAAGGGCTGTACCGGAAGTGACCCACCGATGCGCCGCAGAACCTGCCGTCGATGAGCAGATACTGGAGAGGCTCGCAGTCGTAGGGAAGTCCTTCCGTCAGGTCTTTGACCATCTGTTTCAGCAGGGGCTCCCGGGACTTGAAAAGGATGTCGTTTCGGTGGAGGGCATAGACGGAGCTTATGTCTTTCGCCTCATAATCCTCCAGAAGCGCCGCATCACTTTTCAGCAGATAGCCTGATTCCCATGAAATTAACACCCCTTCTGCAGTCAGTTCCGCAACGGCTTTTTGGATCTCTTTTCCGGGCATGCGGTAAAAGGCTTTTGCCATGGCGGCATCAAACCACACCATCCGATAGGCGAACCGCTGCAGCAGGATTTTCAGGGCTTCAGTCCTGGTGTATCGCTGTGGATTTACCTCGGGAAACATTTCCTCAAAGCGATACCATCCCCGGTCCCATTCCCCGTCGTACTGGTCCTCATAGAGCAGAAATGCCTCCTGAAGCCTGTGGAGGATGGGGGTGATTTGTTTCACCAGCAGCCCGGTCTCTTCCTTGAGCTGCTGAATGTTGAAGGGTCCGGCCTTTTCAATGAGGGTAAGGATCTCCGTCTGCTCCAGAGTGGGAGCGGCCAGGGGCTTGCGGTAAAGGGAGGCGAAGAGTTCCATGTCCTCGCACATAATCCACCCAAGATTGCCTCCGGCGAAGCGTCCCTTTACCAGTTTCCGCTCCAGTTGCCGGCGCCGGTTGAATTCCATATCGTCAAAGGCGGCGCGGAAGGAGAGGACAGGAGGCTCTCCGAAGCCGTGCCAGTAGACGTTCTGGCCGGGCTGGGTGTCCCTGTAAAGGGCTGTGTATTCGGTTTCGTCTGCCTTTTTGAGCAGGCACTGCCGCTCCATGCGCAGGGAGAGAATTTTTTTGTCCATATTGTGCTCATTCTTTCTATTTTGGTTTCCATGTTCTGGAGTATGTTTGAAAATGCATTGTCTGTTTCAAACAGTGTTATGCCCTGTCCGGATTCAGGTTTCCTGATCTCTCTGCCAGATTTTACATTGTTCGATTCGGGCGCCGTGGGGCGTATCGCCATGCTCCGGGTCACAGGAATACTTTGTCAGCATGTCGCAGGGGATTTGGGGGCATTGACCGCAGTGAAGGAAGCCTTTTTTCTGGCAGCAGGCGGCCACGGGACATTCGCCGTGGAAAGGCTGTCCTTCCGTCTCAATACAGCCGCCGCAGCCGCAGGTTTCCTTGTACGTGCATTTGGTGCAGTGCAGTCCGCATCTTGAATCAATCATCTTTTGTACCTCCGTTTTCTCATTGTGTGTCCCTCTCATAGGGGGATTTTGCAATGGTTCAGTGTTTTGATTTTATCATAGCACGCCGAACATGCCAACAGTATGTCATGTTTCATGCATATCTTCCCTTAACAAGAGCATACAAAAACACAACAAGACTTCTGGTCACCGTGACCAGAAGTCCCAGGCGGGTTTGGGGGCACCTCAATAAGCATTTTTCAGCGACAATAGGCGCGCCGCCAGGACAGCCCATTTTGGACTTCGAGATGGTGAATGGTACTTTTACTCATCTGCCAGGAAGAGCGGGAAAATTTTGCCGCACCCCTGCCACTTATTGATACGTTCATACGCTTGTGCTGGCGGTGGGATAGAGGCAATTAAAAAGCAGATAACCGGAGTTACCTGCTTCGCAAAGTTGAATGGAATAGGTGGGTGACAATCCACATCTCCTAGCTATGGGCGACGGCCGCCTGTTCCGTCCTCAGATTCCATTCAATAAAGCTTATGCATTTGATAACTCAATTATACAACAAATTCAGTTTATGTCAAGCCTTTTCAATGTGCCTTTTTCAATGTATCTCTCAGCATTACAGGTGCTTAAGGAATGCAATGTCTTTGCAAAGCATTTTCCGCCAGATGTAATCTTGGCGGCCACACGGACATAATCCGCATTTACCTTGAATAGCTTCACAAAGAGAATCGAGCCATCTTTCGGGTTTAGCCCCACATAATCGGGGGAATTTATTATCGTGCTGATGTCCTTATAATATACGTCATACTCATATGGATGCCGGCTCTTGATATGATCTATATTGGATTCCCCTATGAATACCGGAGTGTTGGGCTTGAGCTCCAAACTCAATGTCTCGATGACAGATAGGGAGATGTAACCAACTATTTCCATTGGCAGTTCCTTTCATGTTAAGTTTCCTGGTGCCCTATACGAGTACAGAATGGGACACAGATCCAAAGGCGAAGAAGATTCAGAGTGAAAAACCTTAGCTACAAGGGGGTTTTTCAGCAAGGAAGGGGTGGTTATGGAAGTTATCAGGGCGGTTGAGGATTTTTCATACTACCACATGACACACAAGGCAAGCATTTTACAGCTTCACTTCCATAAGTCTTTTGTTATTTATCATACAAATTCCGGGCTGCGTCCAGGGCAGCCTTTATCCGGTCTACCATCTCCGGCGGTTCCAGGACCTTCACCTTATCGCCGAAGCCCAGAAACCATTCCAGGGCGCGTTCTTTCGTGGTAAAGCCCCATTCCGCATATAATCTGCCGTCCTCCCGTGGGGTAAAGCAGCGGGGGCCGTATTCTTCCACCAGGCGGTATTTCAGGGAGGAATCATAGAGAGCGGCAACCATGTAGTCATCTGTCATGTGGGAGCCGAAGCGGGTTTTTTCTTCCGGAATCTCCCTGGGGGAGAAAGGTTCCCGGGTAATCTGCAGGTCCCACAGGCGGCGCAGCTTATACAGGCGGAAATCCCGGCGCTGCCTGCAGAAGCCGAAGACATACCAGTCAGACCATTTAAAGACGATTTGGCAGGGTTCTATCAGCTTGTCCGCCTCCCCTTTTTCATAATAGTACCGGAAGGCAATGCATTTGGAGGTCTCAATGGCAGATTTGATCTGTTCCAGTTTGGAAGTCAGGTCATCTTTATAATGGGAGGCCAGATCAATGGTCATATGGCCTGCGGCGCTGACGGCCTGTTTGCCGCCGATTTTTCGGGCCAGATTTTCCCCGGAAGCGGAACGGGAGACGCTGTCCAGAGATTTTAAGCCCGTGAAGACAGCGGCCAGTTCCTGTTCTGTGAATACTGTGGTATCCAGGGAAAATCCTTCCATGATGGAGATGCCGCCCCCTGCCCCCTGGGTGGTGACCAGGGGAATGCCGGCTTTGCAGATATCCTCAATGTCCCGGTTGATGGTTCTGCGGGACACCTCGAACTTCTCTGCGAGATAGGGGGCGGTGACGGTTTTTTGCTGCTGCAGAGTTGTAATAATGCCGATTAAACGATATATTTTCATCTGTATTCTGTATCCTTGTTATTTTTGAAAATTTTGAAAAATTCCCACAGACAGAATCTTTTGGTTTATAATGATTAAGGGAGTCGGGTTTGAAATGATTATAGTATTTCCGATCAGGTATGTCAATGCGGTCGGTTATGCCCGGTACGCTGTCAATGGAGATGAAAAAACAGAACGGATAAAAAAGTATGTCACACAGATGCAGAAGGGTTGTCTAATAAAGCAGGAGGTAAAAATCGATGAATCAGAAAACCAATGAAGAATTACAGACAATGGCGGAAAAAGCCACGGCAGGGGATAGAGAAGCCCTTGAAGTACTTGTGGCCGGCGTGCAGGACATGGTGTTCAATTTATCCCTGCGGATGCTGGGCACTTTTGCGGACGCGGAGGATGCCACCCAGGACATACTGCTGAAAATGATTACCCATTTGTCCGCTTTTAGAGGGGAAAGCGCATTTACCACATGGGTGTTCCGCATTGCGGTGAATCATCTCAAAAACTATAAAAAACATATGTTTGCCCACGCGGGACTCAGCTTTGCCTGCTATGGAGAGGACATCGAAAACGGAAAAATACAGGATGTGCCGGATGTAACCCAGAATGTGGAAAAGGATATTCTGGCTGAGGAATTGAAAATGTCCTGTACCAATGTGATGCTGCAGTGTCTTGACACGGAAAGCAGATGCATCTTTATATTGGGTACCATGTTCCAGGTTGACAGCCGTATTGCAGGGGAAATTCTGGAAATAACCCCGGAAGCCTATCGGCAGCGCCTTTCCCGGGTGCGCAGAAAAATGGCTGATTTTCTGGGACAGTATTGCGGAGAATACGGCAGCGGCAGATGCCGGTGTAAAGACAGGGTAAACTATGCAATACAAAATCACAGAATAAACCCGCTGCAGCTGTGTTATACCACGGCAGAGGAAGCCCCTGTGGAGACCATGCTTGCCGTGAAAAATGCCATGGAGCAGCTTGATGACTTATCCATAGAATTCTCGTTCTGTAAGGCCTATCGGTCCACGGGACGCACCAAACAACTGATACAGGAACTGTTGAATTCCCCGCAGTTTTCCTTAATCCGAAATTCGTAAAGGAGGCGCCGGAAGATGAATACACAGATCATAATCGAATACTTATCGGAATTAAGTGCAAACAATAACCGGGAATGGTATCATGCAAACAAGGAGGATTACAAAAAGGCCAACGCTGAATTTGAGGGGCTGCTGCAGGCCCTGATATGGGAAATCGGAAAGTTTGACAGCAGTATTCTGCATAATCGTCCCAAAGACCTTACGTTTAAACTGGTGAGGGACACCCGCTTCAGTCATGATAAATCGCCCTATAATGCCGCCTTCCGCGCCCATATTTCCCCGGAGGGAAAGCTGCCTGTTCCGGTGGGATACTATCTGATGATAAAGCCCGGAGGCCAGTCTTTTTTGGGCGGAGGTCTGTTTGCGGATATGTTTAAGGACGCAACGAAGCGGGTACGGGATTACCTTGCCGGAAACGGAGAGGAATGGGAAAAGATAATCCATGCGCCGGAGTTTGAACAATATTTCACTGTACAGGGAACGGCGCTGAAGAATGTCCCTGCGGGATATGAGAAAGAACATCCCCAGGCACAGTACCTGAAATATAAGAGCTGGTATCTGGAATATCCGGTGGAAGATGAAGAACTGGGGGATGGGGAAGCATTTCTCGCAAAGGCGGCAGAGATTTTCCGAATCATGAAACCATTCAATGACTATCTGAACAGAGCGCTTGCCGGATTTCAGATGCCTGTCTGAACTGTTACACCGCTTTAGGAAGAACGAACCGAAAAAAGGCTTCCTTTTTTGTTTTGGCTGTGGTATACTGAAAATCGGAGTCTCCCAATTTTTCCCGGAAGGAAGCAGGTCTTCCGGGGACAGATTGGAGGGCTTTTCCTGTGTTTTCAGAGCAAAATCAAAAGGAGTGAGCGTAACGTGAGCGGGAACAATGGGGACTCCCGGGGCAGGGAGATGAAAAGGAGCTTAAACGGCAGGATATTGAGGAATACCCTGCTGAACATTTTTGTACTGGTGCTTGTATGCTGCGGAATTATGTGGGCGGCCATGCAGTCATTGGCCAACAACATTCTGCTGGACAGTTTACAGCCCATGGCCCGTCAGTCGGCCAAGACCGTGGAGGCCAATATCCATATGCTGGCGGACCGGATGATGAACCTGGCGGCAGACCCCCGGATGGCGGGGGAAGCTGACGGCGGCACAGGGGCAGAGGCGGAAGAGGCGCTTCGTGCCGGCCGGGAGCAGGTGCTGACGGAAGCGGCCGAGATTTATGAATTGTACACCATCGGACTCTATGACCGGGAGGGACATCTGGTACAGGGAATCAACACTGCGCCGGAGACGGTTGACAGTGCGTTTTTCTCCCTGCTTCAGGAGACGGACAATTTGACGACTGATTCATCTACAAGATTTCAGGACGGACTGGGCATCACCATGGGCATGCCGGTGAAGGCAGGCGGGGAGACTGTTCTGTATGTGGTAGGCGTCTATAAATACGATACCCTGAATGATGTCATCAGCAGCATTAATCTGGGCAGACACGGTATTGCCTACATGGCGAATCACGGAGGCGATGTAGTGGGGCATCCGGACCAGAATCTGGTTTTGGAGGGAAAGACCATGGAACAGCTGTGCGGGGGAGATCAGGAGGTTGCCGTCCGGGTGGTCAGCGACGAGACCGGCGCGGCAGAGTTCTCCGCGGAAGAGGAGACCATGCTTGCAGCCTTTTCCCCCGTTCGGGGAACCCAGTGGTCCCTGGTGATTCAGGTGCCCAAGGCGGATTACGGCTCCTATATCAACGGCGCTATTCTGGTGGCGGTGTCTGCAACCTTTGTGGTATTGGTGGTTTCCGTGCTGTTGGTGTTGCGCCTGGCCAGGTCCATCTCCCGTCCGGTGAAGAAGATGACGGACCGGATGGTGGCTTTGTCCGACGGGGATCTCCATACGGAAGTGGTCCGGATTCGGTCCGGGGACGAACTGGAAGTGCTTACCCGCACGTTGGGGGATACCGTGGAAAGCGTCAACCGTTACATATCGGATATTCAGCGGGTATTGACCCAGGTGGCGGAGGGAAATCTGCAGGTGGCGCCCCAGGTGGAGTACAAGGGAGACTTTATGCAGATTCAGGGAAGCCTCGGCACCATTCTCCGTTCCCTGAACGACACCATTCTGGGCTTCCGCTCTGCCGCTGACCGTCTGGCGGAAATGGCAGAGGAGCTGAACGGCCAGTCCGGGCAGCTGCATCGGGCGTCCATGGAACAGACCCGGTCCACGGAGGAACTGGTGGATGAGGTGTCCCATGTGAAGGAGAGTCTGGCAAGTGTGACGGAGAGCAGCAGTCAGACACGGAGGAAAACGGAGGAAATCTCCCAGTGCATCCAGGAGGCGAACGCACGTATGGACGCGCTCTCCCAGGCCATGGACGATATCAGCGGCAACACCCGGAAGATTACCAAGATTGCAAAAGATATTGAAGATATTGCGTTCCAGACGGGCATTCTGGCGCTCAATGCATCCGTGGAGGCAGCCCGGGCCGGAAGCGCGGGGAAGGGCTTTGCCGTGGTGGCGGAGGAAGTCCGGCAGCTGGCATCCAGGAGCAGCGAGTCTGCCAAAAGCGCGGCGCAGATGGTGGGCAGTACCAAAACCATTATTGAGAACGGCGTGGAACTCACCGGAGCGGCAGCCAGTTCTTTTCGGGAGATATCTGCCGTCTCCGCCCAGATCAGCGATATTACGGATCAACTTGTGACGGCGGTTCAGGGACAGGAGAGCGCTTTGGTAATCATGGAGGAGCGGATCGGAACGATTTCGGGCATTGCGGAGAAAAATCTGCAGAATGCCGTGGGTACGGAGCAGTCCAGTTCGGTTCTGGCCAGAGAGGCGGAGGCCCTTCAGGACCAGGTGAAGCGATTTGTGGTGAAGGAGGGAAGGCGCAGATGAAAAGGATAGCAGGTATTGTACTGGCCCTGTTTGTCATGGGATTTCTGACGGCCTGCGGCAGCGGCCAGGCAGGGCTTCAGGACGGCTACTACACTGCCCAGGCTGCCGAGTACAGCCATGGATGGAGAGAATATATCACCATTATGGTGAAGGACGGAAGCATTGTCTCCGTGGAGTACAATGCGGAGAATGCCAGCGGATTTATTAAGAGCTGGGATACCGCCTACATGCAGTCCATGTTGGAGGTGACGGGCACCTACCCCAACCAGTACACCCGCTTTTACGCGGGACAGCTTCTGGAAAAACAGGGGGAGGGGGAGATCGATGCCCTCACCGGAGCCACTTCTTCCTACGGCTCGTTCCAGAAGCTGATGGCTGCGGTGATGGACCAGGCCGAAAAAGGAGATTCCAGTATCGTGTTTGTGGACACCGGACATTGAGTGTTCAGGCCCAGGGCTGCTGCTCCTGTTTGCAGACAGCGGAGGCAGGCGTGTGATGCCCATAGTATCGTGTATTTTCCAGAGATCTCCTATTTCAAAACATATGTTCTGTATGCTATGATAGAGGCAGCATCCATGACAGAGGAGGTGTTGACCTTGGAAAGCATACTGTGTGTCAATATTCCGGTGCAGATGATTTCCTGTACCGATACCGACGGGAAAATTACGCCCATGAGATTCCGGTTCCGTGATAAAACAGGGGAACTGGTTACCGTTACCATAGAGAAAGTGCTGTCCGAAGACCAGGACAGGAATCGGGTGGGAGTGAATTTTTCCTGTGCAGCCGTGGTTTCCGGCGCCAGGAGAACATTCACTCTCTGGTATAATTACTTTGCTCATGAATGGCATCTGTCCAGTCTTCATGTCTGACTTCCGTGTCCCGGAACAGCTCTCCCTTGATGGAAAACAGATATTCCATGGGGAGGGCTGTTCCGTCCGTAAAAACAATCTGCCCAGCGGATTCGTCTATGTTTTTGATTCTGCCCCGGAGAGAGGCATAGGTTCCGCCTGTCTTTTTCTCATCCGGCTGAAAATAGGAAATCTCGCATTCCGGCCGCAGGGCCAGATGTTCCCGAATCATGAGAAGCTGTTGGTTCAGCTGCGCCTTCCTGTCCTCGTCCAGTTCCGCAAAGCTGTCTGTCAGCCGGGCGGTTTCCTGTATGGCCGCTTCATGTCCGGTAAGGGCGGCAAAGGGCATAAACTGCGCTGCCCGGTTCATTGGCGGCATCTGGGGATGGTTTTTGGATACATGGTGAGGCAGATGGATGATATCGTCATATTTGTGGCTGTTCTGTGTGTTCATGCCTTATGTCCTCCAATCTGATGATTGCGCTCCATGGCCGTGGCTCCTTCCTGCAGGTTCATGCCTTTGAGAATGGCGTTTTTCCCGAATTTCTTTTTGATGGACAGCATGGCTTCCTGGAGCTTTCTTTCTCTGGAAAGTCTTTCCTCTTCTTCCTTTCGTTCCCTTTCCAAAGCGGCATAGTCCGTAAACAGGTCCAATTGCTCAAACTGTTCTTTGGCTGCCGCCTGGGTCTCGTCCACCAGATGGTTTGCCGCAATCGTCACACGGCGGATCAGCAGCCCCGGGTCAACGATCCGGTCATACAGCTCCATGACGGCATCCGTTATAATCCGGGTGGAGGAAGTCTGCCGCTTCAGATTGGCGCTTCCGTTGGCGTGTTTCGGGACTTTTCTCCCGTAGTGGTCGGTAACAATCTGTCCTTTGTAGTTTTTTCGGATTTCCGGATTGGTAAGGTTGTCGATGTCATAGCCGATGGTGAGAACCATCTGGTCCGTTACCAGTTTCTTTTCCACCAGATCAAGGACAAGGAGGTCTGTCATTTCCCGTACAATCAGCTTTCCCTTCTCGGCATCGTAGGGACAATGCAGGACCTGGCCGGAGCTGACGCTGTTGGTTTCCGGCTTATAGGCCTTGATCTGGGCAATAGTAGCAGGCTCCCATCCCCAGGCGTGGTCAATCAGAAGCTCCGCGTTGACGCCAAACATCTGATACAGAAGCTCCTCATTGTGGTAATCCCTGTCCGAACCCACGGAGCAGCGGGCGATATCCCCCATGGTGAAAAGCCCGGCGGATTCCAGTTTTTTCCGGTATCCGTGGCCCACTCTCCAGAAATCGGTGAGAGGCCGGTGGTCCCACAGCAGCCTCCGGTAACTCATTTCGTCCAGTTGGGCGATGCGGACTCCATGGCTGTCGGGCTCTACGTGCTTTGCCACAATATCCATTGCAACCTTGCACAGATACAGATTGGTGCCGATGCCGGCGGTGGCCGTGATTCCCGTGCTGTCAAGAACGTCCAGGATAATCCTGGAGGCCAGTTCCCTGGGCGTCATGGCATAGGTTTTCAGATAATGGGTCACATCCATGAACACTTCGTCAATAGAGTATACATGGATGTCTTCAGGTGCAATGTATTTTAGATAGATATTGTAAATGATGGTGCTGTATTCCAGATAAAAGGCCATTCTGGGAGGGGCTGTGATATAGGAAAGCTCCAGTTCAGGATGGGCTGCAAGCTCTGTGGCGGAGTAGGAAGACCCCGTAAACTGCCTGCCGGGCGCTTTGCTTTTCCGCTCAAGATTCACTTCCTTTACACGCTGCACCACTTCAAACAGCCTGGCCCGCCCGTGGATGCCGTAGCTTTTCAGGGAGGGCGACACTGCCAGACAGATGGTCTTCTCCGTCCTTTGGCTGTCTGCAACCACAAGGTTTGTGGTGAGAGGATTTAACTGCCGTTCCGTGCATTCCACGGAAGCGTAAAAGGATTTCAGGTCAATTGCAATATAAGTAGGGCTGCCCATGGGTGTTCCTCCTAATATAGTCGCTGCGCGACGGCACTAAAGGGTAAGGAAGTGTCACGAAATAAATTTGCGGGATTTCACATGGGAAGGTGCGTATATACTGGTGTTTCATTCCTGAAACTGAAAATTTATTTCTTAACAATTCCTAAAGGCGCTTCAACGCACTTGTAATGAGAGCGGTCATGATTTGCGGCGCAAGCGCCTTTTATCGGAAGTGAAGGTCATGCTTCCGACAGGTTTCATTGTTTTATTATAACAGAATGTCTGTTCGGTTGCAGTATTATTTTTGAATTTGTTTTAGATATTTTTCCACAGGAGGGGATTGTATATTCCTTTGGGCGGTGGTATCGTTTCTGTATGGGTTTCCATATTATTCATGTGCATTCCTGCTATACGGAATTTATACTCGTGAACGCATTTAATTGCCGCTTTCAGCTCTGGAATGCCGCGATGCGTTCACTCGTTATACTCTGCAGACGGCAATTATTTGCGTTTGTGTGTATAATTTAAGGGTCTTGAAAAAAGGAACTTGACAGACATACCAACGGTATGATAATATAAACATACCATTGGTATGTTAAAGAGGTGAGAGGAAAGTGGCAAGAAATAAGCATCCGGAAGAAACCGTCCATCTGATATTGGATGTGGCTTTTCGCTTATTTATGGAAAAGGGATATGAGCACACTTCTGTTCAGGACATAATTGATCAGTTGGGGGGGCTTAGCAAGGGGGCTATATATCATCACTTTAAGTCAAAGGATGATATATTGATGGCAGTTACGGACAGAATGACGGCGGAATCCAACAAAATGCTTGCGGCCATCAGAGATCGGCAGGATCTGAACGGCAGGGAGAAGCTGAGGGCGATATTTAAAGAATCCATCAGCCGGTCCGTGCAGAACGATATCTTTACGGTAGCGCCCAATTTCCATAACAATCCGAAGCTTCTCTTCAGTCTGCTGCATGATACCATAGACGAAGTGGCGCCGAATTATATCGCGCCCATTATTCGGCAGGGGATTAAGGACGGTTCCATTGAGACGGAGTACCCGGAGCAGCTGGCGGAACTGATTCTGCTTGCAGCGAATGTGTGGATGAATCCCATGATATTTGACAGCACGGTGGAAGAGTCCAGCCGAAAATTCATGGTATTTGCCCGGATGCTGCAGGGATTCGGATTGGATATCGTGGGTGAAGAAATTCTGGGAAGATTACAGGAGCTGGCTTCTATCTATCAAAAAAACAGGCAGTCACCTTGAAACGGCAAATAAGAGATAAAAGGAAATGACAGCATCTGCCCTGAAAACGGGCAGATCTCTTTAAGACATATACATACCAACGGACGGTATTATTAATAATGACTCAATAGACGGAGGTTTGAAAATGAATCAAAAACTGTTTTCTAAGGATTTTATCCTGGTTGTCATCGGTCAGATTATCTCCCTGTTCGGCAATGCCGCAATCCGGTTTGCCCTGCCGCTGTATCTGCTGAATCTGACAGGTTCTTCGGCGCTGTACGGAACGGTTACGGCATGTGCGTTTATTCCTTCCATTTTGCTGTCCCCTGTAGGCGGTATTGTGGCGGATCGGGTAAATAAAAGGAATATTATGGTGCTGCTGGATTTCTTTACGGCAGCAGTGATCCTGATTTTTTCCCTGCTGATGAACGGCGGCCATCTGATTCTTCTTCTGACAGTGACGATGATGCTTTTATACGGCATTGCAGGAGCCTATCAGCCTGCCGTGCAGGCAAGCATTCCTGCGCTGATCGGTCAGGAGCATTTTATGGCGGCAAATGCCATCATTAATACCATCGGTTCTTTTGCGGCTTTGATGGGGCCTGTGATCGGAGGCGTTTTGTACAGCATATATGGGCTCAGGCCTGTGCTGTGGGTGTGTATGATATGCTTTGTGCTGTCGGCAGTTATGGAGATTTTTATTCATATCCCGTTCCGGAAACAGGATGCGCAGACCAGTCTGCTGCTGACAGTGAAGGCGGATTTTGTCCGAAGCGTCAACTTTATACGGAAGGAAAAGCCTGTGATTGGAAAGGTTCTTCTGGTGGTCTGCGGAATCAATCTTTTCCTGTCCGCAATGATTATGGTGGCACTGCCTTATCTGGTGACGGAGATTCTGGATTTGGAGGCTTCCCAGGCCAACCGGCTTTATGGATTTGCGGAGGGAGCGCTGGCGGCCGGAGGACTTTGCGGAGGAATCGGGGCTGGCATTTTTGCAAAGAAGCTGAAAGTCCGCAAAGCAGGGAATCTGATCATTGCCAGTGCAGCCGCTGTGTTTCCCATGGGCGCTGCATTGCCGCTGTCCCTCTCCGGCATAGTAAGCTATATTGTGCTGATCCTGTGCTGCTTTTGCATTATGGTATTCTCGACTACATTCTCCGTACAGATGATGGCATTTGTCCAGACGGAAACGCCTCAGGATCTGATGGGAAAGGTGATCGGCGTCATTCTTACCATTGCCATGTGCGCCCAGCCCCTTGGAAATGCACTGTATGGCGTTTTGTTTGAACTATGCCGAGGATTTGAATATGGGGTTGTTCTGTTTTCGGGTGTTGTGTCTTTTGGGATTGCAGTTGCCGCAGGAAAAATATTTGCAGGATTTTCAGAAGCCTGATTGCCGGTAATGGTTCAGCGGTTTGTCTGCATTGCATTGAATTGCCATTGAATTGCAGGAATGGCGGGAAGGAAAAATGACTTGGCAAATCTGAGGTATTGGCTTATAATATAGAAGAGATATTGTGCTGTCAGGGGCGGATATTCCGGAAACGGATTGAAAAAGTGATTCGCTGAATTACGAATACGCCCTGGATGTTACGGCCCAGGATAAGCTTCCAAAGGAAACCATACCATTGCCAGAAGGCTTGAAGGAGTCCTTTGCATGGTATGGGAATAACGGAGAAAAAGTCAATAAAAAGGACTGGTCCGATCGGGGTTGGAGAGGATTTCGTGTTGGTGGCATTCCAGGAGGCAGCGTGGGCAGAGGCCCTGCTGTAGGGCAGCGGCAGATTTCCCGGCTTGGAGGATAGCCTGGTACCCCATTGTATGAATCCCTTATCAATCAGCACTCGCTGCTCGCCTCAGTACTGCGCTGTCGTCAGCAGGCGTGTCTGCCGCATCGCCTCCCTTCTCCGCCTTGTCCTGATGCGGACATCAGGCGCCGCTTACCCGGGAATGAATGCATCGGCGTACTGGTAGACCCAAAAAGAGCAGTCATTTTGTCAGGATACATTTTGCTATATTACAGCCGCTTTCTGTATTCCCGGGGAGAGGTGCCGTAATAACCGCGGAAGGCGGAGGAGAAATGCTCCGGGGAGGAATAGCCCAGTTCTTCCGCGATGGATGTAATGTTTTTCGACTTATCCGTAAGAAGGATGGCAGCGGCAGACATTTTGGCCTCTGCCTTTTTTTGTTGGTAGGATTTGCCATAGTATTCCAGTAAGAGTCTCTGGGTCTGCCTGGGACTGCGTTTGAGTCTTTTGGCCAATTCCTCCAGGGACAGGCTGCGGTATTCATAGAGAAAATATTCTTCTATAATGACAGAAGTCAGGTCGGAGAGGCTGCTTTGAACCGGGGCAGCCTGGTGGGCGCGGGCATTTTGATAATTGCGGACAATGTAAATCAGCAGCTGGGACAGAAGGAGCCTGGCCTGGTCCAGATAACCGATGGGACGAAGCTCCAGCTCATTGAAAAGCTGATGCATGAGCCCATGAATGCCCTGGGTGTCCGGTCCGAACCAGAAGGGCGTGGCAGTGAAGCTCTCCATCACAGGAGCCTCTTTTTTCCGCCGCAGGGGTTCCTTTATTTTCAGATAGATACAGTATTCCAGCATGGGCTCCTGGAGCTGGGGAACCTGGGCATGCTCCACATGAGGGCCGGTGACAAAGAGCGTATTCGGTACAATGTGAAAAATATGACTGTTTGACGTCAGCTCTCCGTATCCCGAGGGAATGTAATGGATCTCGTAGCTGCCGCTTCCGTGGCTGTGGGAGGGGATGCTGCGCTGGAAGCGTTCACAGGTCATATTGACGGCCTGGACGGGGATGCCCTCCAGGGAGAATGAGAGGTTCAGGTTCAGCCGATTGGGGTTCATGGAACAGGCTCCTTTCCTGGGGATTCAGCTTTATTGTGCCAGGTGATACATGTGAGACCACTGCTTATATGATACCATAAAATAGATACAAAAACACGACATTTTTATAAAAAAGACGGCAGATATCCTGCTTAAAAAGACGGCTTGTTTCAGATATAATCAAGAGAGAAGAAAAGTATGGATTGGCGGGCGTGCCGTCTGCGGAAAGAGAGGAAAATATGGCTGTAAAAATGTTGATGAAAGGGGCGGTGCTGCCCGGCGACAGCACTGTGGAGCTGAAGGATTTTGAAGTGCCCGTTCCGGGACACGGACAGGTGTTGGTGCAGACAAGAGCCACCACCATCTGCGGCAGCGATATCCGCTGCATTTATCGGGAGCATACCGGAAAAGGGCCGGAGGGGTATATCCCCGGCATGGTGGCGGGTCACGAGCCCTGCGGCGTCATCGTGGAGGAAGGGGAAGGCCTGAAACGCTTTAAAAAGGGCGACAGGGTAATCGTGTACCACATTTCGGGCTGCGGTGTCTGCAATGACTGCCGGAGGGGATATTACATCTCCTGCAAAAGCAGATTCCGCCAGGCTTATGGCTGGCAGCGCAACGGCGGCATGGCGCCCTATATTCTGGCGGAGGAGAAGGATCTTATCGAGCTGCCTGAGGAGCTGACCTATAAGGATGGGGCACAGGTGGCCTGCGGATTCGGTACAGTGTACGAGGCCATCGAGAAGATTGGTGTGTGCGGTAATGACGCGGTGCTGGTGACAGGTCTGGGGCCTGTGGGTCTGGCGGCGTTGATGCTGGCAAAAGCCATGGGGGCGAACTGTCTGATCGGCGTGGAGATGAACCAGTACAGAATTGAGCTGACGAAGAAGCTTGGCCTGGCGGACTATGTGTTCCAACCCGGGGAGGACGCGCTGGAACAGATTTTAGCCGTCACAGGTGGCAAGGGCGTGGAGCGGGCCATTGATGCCTCTGCCAATGACGCAGGCAGGCAGCTGGCCATCCGCGCCACCAGGGAGTGGGGCAAAATTGCCTTTGTGGGAGAGGGCGGCACCTGCACCTTTAACCCCAGCCCGGATATCATCCACGGGCAGAAGACAATCTACGGTTCCTGGGTGACGTCCCTGTGGAAGATGGAAGAGCTGGTGGAGCGCCTGGTGCGCTGGGGAATTCATCCGGAGGATTTGATTACCCATGAATTTCCTGTTGAGCAGGCGGCTGAGGCCTACCGTCTGATGGCAGACGGCCAGTGCGGCAAGGTGGCGGTGACGTTTCCGGAATAGGATATTCCAAATACTGTGATTGGTTTCAAAGGAGGCATGGAGATGACGAATGCAATAGAACAGAGCAGAATTCCCATGAGGACGCTGCGGGGCGGGGAGCGGATTCCCTGCCTGGGGCTGGGGACTTTCGGTTCGGATAAATACGGCTCGGAGGAGATCGCGGAAGCGGTATACGGCGCAGTGAAATACGGTTACCGGTTTATCGACTGCGCATCGGTATACCAGAATGAGAACAGGATTGGCCGGGTATTGGAACGTCTTTTTTCGGAAAATGCAGTGGAGCGGAAGGCGCTTTTCATCACGTCCAAGGTATGGAACGATATGCATGACAGGGTATTGGAGTCTTGTAAAAAAAGTCTGGCCGATCTGGGGCTGGAGTATGTGGATCTGTACTTTGTCCACTGGCCTTTTCCCAACTATCATGCACCGGGCTGTGCAGGAGATTCCAGGAACCCGGACTCCAGGCCCTTTTCGGCGGAGGAATTCATGAATACCTGGCGGCAGTGCGAGGAGCTGGTGGACAGAGGTCTGGTGCGGTACATTGGTATGAGCAATATGACCATTGCCAAGCTGGAGGCTGTTCTGCCCCTGTGCCGGATACAGCCCGCGGCTCTGGAAATGGAGCTGCATCCCTCCTTTCAGCAGCCGGAACTGTTCAACTATGCGCTGGAACATGATATCCTGCCCATCGGCTATTGTCCCATCGGTTCTCCCTCCAGGCCGGAGCGGGACAGGACCGCGGAGGATGTGGCGGATGGGGAGCTGTCCGGGGTGGCGGAGGCGGCCAGGGCCCATGGTGTGCACCCGGCGCTGATCTGCCTGAAATGGGCGGTGCAGCGGGGCCAGGTGCCCATCCCCTTCTCCGTGAAGCCTGCTCAGTATGAGATGAATCTGAGATGCATCACGGAAGATCCGCTGACAGACCAGGAGATGGAGGCCATTGCCACAGAGGACAGGAACTGCCGCCTGATTAAAGGGCAGGTGTTTCTCTGGGAAGGAGCCGGCGGATGGGAGGATTTATGGGATCCGGAGGGTGTGATTCCGGGATAAACTGCGTTGAAGCCTGCGGAAGCTGTGCAGTGCGAAACGGGGAGAACAGAGCATCCTCCGGAAATCGGAGCATCCTCCGGAAATCGGAGCATCCTCCGGAAAT